>JAJRDJ010000500.1 GCA_028678445.1 Methylococcaceae bacterium | reverse complement strand
GCGGATCGAGGAAAATCAGGTCATAGCGCCAGTGGCCGTCCACGGCATCGTTCAGCCATTCGATACAGTCGGCCTGAACCAGCTCATGCCGCCCTTCGCGAATACCGTTGAGAGCCAGATTACGGGCGGCCCAGTCGAGGTAGGTATGGGACAAGTCGATGGTGGTGGTCGATGTGGCACCGCCGCAGGCGGCATAGACCGTGGCCGTGCCGGTATAGGCGAAGAGGTTGAGGAAGCTCTTGCCGGCTGATCGCTCGCGGATCAGGGCCCGGGTCAGGCGGTGATCGAGAAACAGACCGGTGTCGAGATAGTCCTCGAAGTTGACGAGAAATTTCAGTCCGCCCTCCTCCACCTCATGGAACTGGCCCGTTTCGGCCTGCTTTTCGTACTGCGCCGTGCCCTTCTGGCGACGGCGGACTTTCAGGAACACCTGCGCGGGCGGCATCTCCAGCACCACCGGAATGGCGGCCAGCGTATCGATCAGCCGGGTTTCCGCCTTGACTGGGTCGACGCTCAAGGGTGCTTCATATTCCTGCACATGCACCCAAAGCTTTTCGCCCTGATAGAGATCGACCGCGACGGCATATTCCGGCAAATCGGCATCGTAGAGCCGATAGCACGTCACGCCGCTCTGCTTTGCCCAGCGTCCGAGGCTCTTGAGATTCTTGCGCAGCCGGTTGGCGAACATGGCCGCGCCCCCCATGGTCAGGTCGACCGCCCTGGCCTTGCGGAATAGCGCCCGCTGCTGACGCTCCGTCTCGGTCGGGGGCTCGCCTTCATGGGGTATAAAGAAACGCTCCTCGGCCACCTCGAAGTTGAACAGCTTGCACGGCAGCGCGCCGTTGTAGAGCGCGTACTGCTTGGTCGCGCGGAGGCCGATCTTGAAAGCCAGTTCCGGGTTGCCGGTGAAAACGCTGGCCCGCCAGCCGCGAAAGTGATTGCGCAGGGTGGCGCCCAGCTCCCGGTACAGGGGCACCAGGGATTGCTCATCGCCCAGCCGCTCGCCGTAAGGTGGATTGGCGACGAGCAAACCGGTGTCATGCCGGGGCCGTGCCTCGTCCACCGCTTTTCGCTCGACATGCACTAACCCGCGCAGCCCGGCCCGTTCCAGATTGTCGAGCGCGTGATGCACGGCGTGCCGGTCGGCATCGTAACCGGTGATGAGCGGCAGCGTCTTCAGGCCCCCCTCGGCGCGAGCTTCCGCCAGCGCGACCAAGTCCCGCCAGAGCGCCGCGTCATGCCCACGCCAGCCGAAGAAGCCGAACCAGGGCCGCCGCAGCCCCGGCGCCACATCGCCCGCCATCAGCGCCGCCTCGATGGGCAGGGTGCCCGATCCGCACATGGGATCGAGGAACTGGCCGCCCTCGCGCGCAATGGCCGGCCATCCCGCCCGCAACAGAATGGCCGCCGCGAGATTCTCCTTTAACGGTGCCTTGCCGCCTTCGAGCCGATAACCACGCTTGTGCAGGCTGTCACCGGACAGGTCGATACTAAGGGTCGCGTGATCGCGGTCCAGATAAACATTGATCCGTACCTCGGGCCTCGCCAGGTCGACCGAAGGCCGTGCGCCATGCCGGCTACGGGAATGATCGACGATGGCGTCCTTGACTTTCTGCGCGCCATACAGCGTATGCGTGATGGCCGAGCGGCGGGTGGCGAAGTCCACCGCCAGCGTGGCTTCAGGCTCCATGTGCCGATTCCAGTCGATAGCCTGCACGCCGTCATACAGCGCCTGCTCGGTAGCGGCCGGGAAATGGGCAATCGGCATCAGCACCCGATTGGCGAGGCGCGACCACAGGCAGGCCGTGTAAGCCGAGCCCAGATCGCCGCCAAAACTAACACCGGCCCGGGCCTCGGTTACCTCGGGGATGCCGAGATCGCGCAGCTCATGTGCCAGCAGCAGTTCGATACCCAGCGGGGCCGTGGCAAAAAAACGGGAAGAAGAAGTGGTCATCTCGACAAGGATAGTGGGCGGTCACCGATATGATGCCCGCGATTAATTGGCCGCCAGAGCCCCGTCCAGGTCTGTCCTGCAGCCCTCCAGTTGCCGCTGATAGCGCGAGGCGTTCGCGCCCACGTCGCGCGCCACCTGGATCAGCCAGGGTTTCTGCCGGTAGCTGCCGCGTTGATAACCGCCCTGCCCTTCATGGTAGGCCAGATATTGCCGGTAAGCATCTTGGGGCGAAATTCCCAGCTCGACCTGGCTTTGGTGGGTGTACCAGCCGATAAAATCGACGGCATCGGCAAAATTGTCGCGTTCGGCGTTGTTGTTGCCGGTGCTTTGCTGGTAGCGCTCCCAAGTACCGTCCAGCGCTTGGCTATAACCATAAGCGGTCGAAGGCCGCGATAGCGGGATGAACCCCAGGAACCAACGGCGCGGCGGGCGGGCGTCCGCGACAAAGGCGGACTCCTGCTTCATGATGGCCATCTGCACCGCGACCGGCACACCCCAGCGCTGCTGGGCCTTTCGGCTGGCCGCGTACCAGTCGTCCTGTTCCTTGAAGATGGCGCAGACGCTGGCGGGTTCGCTGGGTGGCGTCGTGGCACAGCCGGCGAGCCAGAAGGCGAGTAACAGCCACAGCGCAGACAACAACCGGTCGCTCATCACGCTTCCCTCGATCCCATTCAATCGCTCAAATCAGGTTCGAAGAACAGCCAGCGCACTTTCGGGAACGCTGCCCGCAGAGCGGTTTCGCAGGTATTGATGTCGCCAATCAGTTCACGTGTCGAGGGTCGGTCCCGCATCGCCGCCTTAACCGCCACCATAATGTCGTCACCCAGTTGCAGGGTCAGCAGGTTGAAGACCCGGTCAACCTCGGGACGCTCCTCCAGATAGCGCCAGAGGGCCTGCCGAACCGCCGGCTCCACGCTCTCGCCGATCAAGAGACTCTTGATCTCGGCCCCGACACCGATAGCCACGCCCACCAGCAGTAAACCAATGGCGATACTGCCCGCCGCATCGAAGACCGCGTTACCCGTCAGGATGGTCAACAGGATCGCAACCAGGGCCATGAGGAGACCGGCCAGGGCGGCAATATCCTCGCCCAGCACCACGATCAGGGCACTCTGCCGGGTCTGGCGAAACCACGTCCACAGACCCAGCGTCCCCCGCAAGCGATTGACCTCCTGCAGACAGGCACGGAGCGAAAGAGCTTCCATGAGAACGCTGAACACGAGGATACCAACGGCCAGCCAGGGGAGCGTGAGGGCTTCGGCCTGATCCAGCTTGTGAATGCCTTCGTAGATGGAGAACACACCGCCCATGCTGAACAGAATCAAAGCGACGATAAAGGACCAGAAATAAATGGCTTTCCCATAGCCCAGCGGGTGATCCGGGCTGGGCGGCCGCTTCGCCCGTTTCAAGCCCCACAGCAGCAAGCCCTGGTTGGCGCAGTCGGCGGATGAATGGATGGCCTCCGCCAGCATGGAATTGGAACCGGTAAAGACGGCCGCCCCAAACTTGGCGAGGGCAATCGCCGCATTCGCGCCCAGGGCAAAGAAAATGGACTTCAGCGAACCGGTTTCGTGGGACATGGCAAGGGAAAT
>JAJRDJ010000088.1 GCA_028678445.1 Methylococcaceae bacterium | reverse complement strand
TGAAACACTATGTACTGATACTGGCCAGTTCGATACTGGTCAACAATCTGGTGGTGGTCAGGTTCCTCGGACTGTGTCCCTTGATGGGCGTCTCGAAGCGCCAGGAAACCGCCCTGAGCATGGGGCTCGCCACCACCTTCGTACTGACCTTGTCCTCGGTCGTCAGCTACCTGGCCAATGCCTATCTGCTGGAGCCGCTGGGCGTCGAATACCTGCGCACCGTAGTCTTCATCGTGATCATCGCCGTGATCGTGCAATTCACCGAACAGGTCATCCACAAGACCAGCCCTTTGCTTTCCCGGGTGCTGGGCATTTATTTGCCGCTGATCACGACCAACTGCGCGGTGCTGGGCGTGGCCCTGCTGAACATCCAGGCCCGGCATACGTTCCTCGACTCCTTCTTTTATGGCTTTGGCGCCGCGCTGGGTTTTACTCTGGTGCTGGTGCTGTTCGCGGGCGTCCGCGAACGGCTGGAAGGCGCCGATGTGCCCGCGCCCTTTCAGGGCAGCGCCATCGGCCTGATCACGGCTGGACTCATTGCCGTGGCCTTCACGGGCTTCGCGGGACTGGTCAGGAGCTGAGATGGCGATCTTCCTCTTGAGCCTCCTGTTTGCCGGCTTTGGCCTGCTGTTGGGCTATTCGTCGCGGCGGATCACCGTGGAAGGCGATCCCCTGACCGAGAAAATCGACGCCTTGCTGCCTCAGACCCAGTGCGGCCAATGCGGCTACCCCGGCTGCCGCCCTTACGCCGCGGCCATCGCCCGCGATGCCGCCGACATCAACCAGTGCCCGCCCGGCGGCGAAGCTTGCGTAATAGCCCTGGCCGAATTACTGGGCCGGGAAGCCAAACCGCTGGACCCGGCTTTCGGCAACAAGCCAGTACCCGCCGTAGCCTATATACACGAACCCCGCTGCATCGGCTGTGCCCTGTGCCTGCAGGTCTGCCCGGTGGATGCCATCCTCGGCGCGCCAAAATTCATGCACACGGTGATCGCCGCCGAGTGTACCGGCTGCGAGTTATGCGTTCCTGTCTGTCCGGTTGACTGCATCGAGATGCTGATATCATCGCCGCCACGTTTGCCTGGCACTGGAATCCCGGTCGTGCAAGGAGGCGGCTCATGAGCTCGGCGCTGCCCGGTCAATTTCATGGCGGCCTGGTGCTGGATGGGCAGAAATCCCTGTCGAACCACTCGCCCATCCGGAAGATCAGCCTCCCGGCGCGGCTGTTCTTCCCGTTAGGGCAGCGCCACGGCGGGGATGCCCGTCCTTGGGTACGCCCAGGTGACCGGGTGCTGCGCGGCAGCCTGCTGGCAGGCGGCGAGCATCCCCTCGACCCGCCCATCCATGCTTCGAGCTCGGGCCATGTGACTGGCATCGGGACACGGCCCATTCCGCATCCCGCCGCCAGTCTGGGAACCTCTATCGTCATCGAGCCCGATGAGCTGGATGAACCAGCTGCACCACTGCCCGTCCTGAGACTTGATGAGTGCTCGCCCGAGGCCATGCTGGCGCGTATCCACGCGGCGGGCATCGTCGGGCTGGGCGGCGGTGCCTTTCCGACAGCCGCCAAACTGTCGACCGGCAAAACGCCCATCGATACCCTGATTCTCAACGGCGCGGAGTGCGAGCCATACATCACGGCGGATGACCAGTTGCTGCGTGCTCGGGCCTCCGAGGTGCTGCAGGGCGCCGAGCTGCTGCGTCGGCTGCTGGGCGCGAAACACACGCTGATTGCCATCGAAAACGACATGCCGCTGGCGCTCAAGGCCATTGAAGACGCGAGAGCGGCGGGCGGCTTCGAACAGATCCGGGTGGTGCAGGTACCCGCCCGCTATCCCGCCGGCGGTGAGAAGCAGCTCATCCAGATGCTGACCGGGCGGGAAGTTCCGGCGGGCGCGCTCCCGAGCGTCATCGGCGTACTCTGCCAGAATGTCGCCACCGCCGCCGCCATTCACCGGGCCATCAACCTGGGTGAGGTGTTGCTTTCCCGCATCGTGACCGTCACCGGGCGCGGCGTGCGAGAGCCGGGCAATCTCGAAGTCCGCTTGGGCACGCCGCTCGCTCACCTGATCGCGGAGTGCGGCGGCTACACGGACGATGCCGAACGGCTGATTCTGGGTGGTCCGATGATGGGTTACGCCGTGGCCACCGATCAGGTGCCGGTGGTCAAGGCGGTCAATGCCATTCTGGTAGCCGGCGCGGGGGAACTCGCCGGGCCTCGCGAGTCCCTGCCCTGCATCCGCTGCGGCGCCTGCGCGGAGGTCTGTCCGGCCAATCTCCTGCCGCAACAACTGTTTTGGCATGCGAGTGCCCGCCAGTTGCAGCGGACACTGGATCATCAGTTGTTCGATTGCATCGAGTGCGGCTGCTGTGATGTCGTCTGCCCTAGCCACATCCCCCTGGTACAGCAATTCCAGAGCACCAAGCTAGAAGCCTTGGCGCAACAACAGGAACGGAATAAGGCGGACCAGGCTCGGCGGCGGTTCGAGGCGCGGCGGGCACGTCTGGCGGAGGAGCAGCGCGAGCGGGAACGGGCCGCACAACAGCGGAAAGCCGGGTTGGTCAAGGGGGCTACGCCGCACATCCAGGAAGCACTGGCGCGCGCCAGACTCAAACGCGCGAGCCAGCAGTCGGCTCCGAAGGATAAGACCGATGAATCCCCCCGGGATGCCGACTAACCTTGCCCCGTCGGACCGGCGCTTCCGGGTGCTGCCCGCACCACACCTGCCCCCGGTCCGTCACGTCAGCGGCCTGATGCTCGGGGTATTGCTCGCCCTCGTGCCCGGCATCGCCATGCAGCGCTGGCTGTTCGGCCCGGGCGTGCTGATCCAGTGCGCCCTCGCCATCGTCGCGGCAGTCGTTGCGGAAGCGGCCGTGTTGCGCTTGCGCGGACGCCGCGTCCCGCCCGCACTCAAAGATTACAGCGCGGTGGTGACCGCCGTATTGCTGGGCATTGCCATCCCGGGGCTGACGCCCTGGTGGACAGTCACCCTCGGCAGTCTGTTCGCCATACTCATCGGCAAGCAGGTCTACGGTGGTCTGGGCCGCAACCCCTTCAACCCGGCCATGGTCGGATATGCCATCCTGCTGATTTCCTTTCCCAAGGTGGTGAGCATCTGGCCCGGCCCGCTGGAACTCCTGCTGTCACCGACAGACATGGCCGAGACCTTCCGCGCTATTTTCCGTGGGCTGCCCGAGTCCAGGCTGGACGCGCTGGCGATGGCGACGCCGCTCGACGACACCCGGACGCGGCTCGGCCTGGGCCAGACCCTGGCCGACATCCACGCAGGGGCACTGTACAGCAGCAACGGGTGGTTCTGGATCAACCTGGGCTATCTACTCGGCGGCCTGTGGCTGCTGCGGCACGGCATTATCGACTGGCGGATTCCGGCCGGCGTGCTTGGCGGATTATTCGCCCCCGCGCTGGTGTTGTTCCTGATCGATCCCGGCCTTTATCCGACGCCGCTGTTTCATCTTTTCAGCGGCGCCAGCATGCTGGCGGCCTTTTTCATCGCGACCGACCCGGTCAGCGCGGCCACCACGCCGCGTGGCCGCCTGCTGTATGGGCTGGGCATCGGCGGGCTGATCTATGTCATCCGTACCTGGGGCGGCTATCCGGATGGCGTGGCGTTTGCCGTGTTGTTGATGAATCTTGCCGCGCCCACCCTCGACCACTACACCCGCCCCCGGGTTTACGGGTTTCCGCGATGAACCGGCCCGATATCAACCTGGCCCAACCGGCGGTCCAGCTCGGCCTTTTCAGTCTGATCGGGCTGGGACTGCTGGCCCTGATCCATGCCGCCACGGGGGAGCGAATCGCCGCCAATCAGCGGGCGGAACTGTTGCAATCCCTGGAGGCGCTGATGCCGAAGGCGAGCTTCGATAATGATGTGCTGGCCGATGTCATTAGCATCCGGGATGAGCGCCTGGGCACGAACGAGCCGGTCACGGTCTACCGGGCCCGGCGGGAAGGCCAGCCGGTCGCGGCCATTCTCACCGCCGTGGCTCCCGACGGCTACAACGGCGGCATCACGCTGCTGGTAGCCCTCCGGCCCGATGGAGAACTCGCGGGCGTCCGCGTGCTGGAGCATCACGAGACGCCGGGGCTGGGGGATTTGATCGACGCGTCCAAATCCGGCTGGATCAGACGCTTCGAGGGAAGCTCCCTGCTGAACCCGGCAGCGCCCCGCTGGCGGGTCAAACGCGACGGCGGCGACTTCGACCAGTTCACCGGCGCGACCATCACGCCACGCGCCGTGGTCGGCGCGATATATAAAGCCCTGCTGGTTTTCAAGGACCGGGGGGACGAATTGTTTCGGGTAACCGGCCCCGGGACCCAATCGATCCTCCAACCCTAAGCCGATGAAGACAACGATCAGCCTCTACTCCGCGCTGGCCCGCGAGGGCCTCTGGACCCGCAATCAGGCGCTGGTTGCCTTGCTGGGCCTGTGCCCGCTGCTCGCCGTCAGCACCTCGCTGGTGAATGGCCTCGCGCTCGGGCTCGCCACGACCAGCACGCTGGTGGTGTCGAACGGCCTGGTCTCCGCGCTGCGCCAGCGTATCGCCCGCGAGGCGCGGCTGCCACTGTTCGTGCTGATCATCGCGGCGATCGTCACCGCCATCGACCTGGCCATGAACGCCTGGTTTCATGAACTGCACCGGATTCTCGGCCTGTTCATCCCGCTGATCGTGACCAACTGCGCGATTCTCGGCCGGGCCGAGGCATTCGCCTCCCGGCAACCCCTGCCGCTGGCCCTGGCGGACGGATTGTTCATGGGCCTGGGCTTCGCCGGGGTCATCGCGCTCCTGGGCGGCCTTCGGGAAATCATCGGCACGGGACGACTGCTGGGCGGGGCCGAGCAGCTCTTCGGCCCCGTTGCCGCCCACTGGACGCTGACGCTCGTGCCGGACTACGGCGGCTTCCTCCTCGCGCTGCTGCCGCCCGGCGCCTTTATCGGGCTGGGTTGTCTGATCGCCCTGAAGAATATGCTTGAGTCCAAACGCCGAGCGGCATCGGAACAATCCTGATGAATGCCGGAAAACGCCTCCAGATTTTCGAGCGGCTGGCCGCCGCCATCCCGGAACCGGCGACGGAACTTGAATATAGCTCGCCCTTCGAACTGCTGATCGCCGTGGTGCTGTCGGCCCAGGCCACCGACAAGGGCGTCAACAAAGCCACCCGGCGCCTGTTTCAGGTCGCGAATACGCCAGGAGCGATCCTTGCGCTGGGCGAAAACGGGCTAAAGTCCTACATCAGCAGTATCGGCCTCTACAACAGCAAGGCCCGGCACATCCTGGCGCTGTGTCAGCAACTACTCGAGCGCCATGGCGGCGCGGTGCCAAGGACGCGGGCAGCCCTGGAAGCCCTGCCCGGCGTCGGCCGCAAGACCGCGAATGTAATACTGAACACGGCCTTTGGCGAGCCGGCTATCGCCGTCGACACACATATCTTCCGCGTCGCCAACCGAACCCGGCTCGCGCCCGGCAAGACCGTCAGGGAAGTTGAAGAAAAGCTCACCCGGACCACGCCGAAACGATTCCTGAAAGACGCCCATCACCTGCTCATCCTGCATGGCCGTTATACCTGCACGGCGAGGAAACCCCGGTGTCCGGCGTGCCCGATTGTCGAGCTTTGCGAGTACTCCGGCAAAACTCCGCCGGCGGACGCCGGGCCCAGCTGAGCCGCGCGCCACGGCTGTTGATTTAGGGTGCCCGCACGGTCCTGAAGAGTCCGCGATGCGTATCCCGCAACCACCGCACAACCCTCTCGTGGCGTTTCCAAGGCCGTGGCCTGCTTCCATGCGGCGGAACCCGAGTACGGCTCCGCCTTATGGACACCCCTCAGACTACCCCATATTTCCGCAACGCCGTTCTAACCAAGCGTCCCTATGTCAAACTTGGGGGGCGTCGCGGCGATCACCGACCCCATTCGCCGGGAAACACAGCCGGACGG
>JAJRDJ010000087.1 GCA_028678445.1 Methylococcaceae bacterium | reverse complement strand
GTGGGCCATTTCGCCGTGCAGATCGCCACACTCCTGGGGGCCCGGGTCACGGCCATCTGCGGCAGCCGGAATCTGGAATTCTGTCATGGTCTCGGCGCCGAGACCGTGCTGGATTACACCCGCGAGGACTTTGCCGTGACTCAAGCGGCGTTTGATCTCATCCTCGATTGCGCGGGCAAGGAGGCCTTCGGCCGCTGGCAACCGGCGCTCAAGCCGGAGGGCCGCTTCGTCGCCCTGCTGCCCTCGCTGTCACTGGGCGTGCAGGCCCTGAAACAGCGGCTATGCACCCGGCAACGTCTCGGCATCGCCTTCGTCAAGCCGCGCCGGTCCGACCTCGCCTGGCTGGCGGAACAGGTCTCGGAGGGCCGGCTCCGCACCGTCGTCGACCAGGTGTTTCCCCTGCAAGATCTCGCCGCCGCATTCGAAAAAAGCCGGGCCGGTCATGCCCGGGGCAAGATCATCATAACCGTCGGCGAATAACCCCTGCCCGTCCCTTGGCGGTTGGACGTCATATTCGGGAACCGGACACAACCAAAGCGATGCCAAAGGCCCATCGGGCGCGGTCTTCATGGCGCTGGCCTAAGCGGCTGGAAGCCGCTGCCACGCGCCAGCCAACCTGCCAAGTATCGAGAATTTCTGGCGCAAGGCAGGCAAGCCCGGGACCCCAGTCGTGCTGCTAGAATGCCCGTTCCCCTACCCTGATGCCTCCGCACCCATGTCCCAGCCCCAGCAGAAAACCCTCATCCTGGTTGATGGCTCGTCCTTTCTCTACCGGGCCTTTCATGCCTTGCCGCCGCTCACCACTTCGCGCGGAGAACCGACCGGGGCGGTGCTGGGCGTCGCCAACATGCTGCGCAAGCTGATCGCGGCGCACGATACGCCCTATATCGGCGTCGTATTCGATGCCCCGGGGCGGACCTTCCGGGATGATCTGTTCGAGGAATACAAATCGCACCGCCCGCCCATGCCGGACGAGCTACGCGCCCAAATCGAACCCCTGCACGCCATCATCCGCGCCATGGGGCTGCCGCTGCTCATCGAAAGCGGCGTGGAGGCGGACGACGTCATCGGGACGCTGGCGATCCGCGCCGCCGCTCAGGGTTATTCCGTGGTGGTTTCGACCGGCGACAAGGACATGGCGCAACTGGTGAATGACCGCATCATCCTGGAAAACTCCATGTACGACACGCGCCTGGACCGCGATGGCGTCATCGCCAAGTTCGGCGTACCGCCCGAGCGCATCGTCGACTATCTGGCGCTGGTCGGTGACACCTCCGACAACATCCCTGGCGTACCCAAGGTCGGCCCCAAGACGGCCGCGAAGTGGCTGCAGGAGTTTGGCTCGCTGGATGCCCTCATCGAACAGGCCGGCACCGTGAGCGGCAAGGTGGGCGAAAACCTGCGCGCCACGCTGGATCAGATTCCCCTGTCCCGTGAGCTGGCGACGATCCGCTGCGATCTCGACCTGCCCCTGACGCCCGACGAACTGGTCTCTGCCGAACCGGATACCGCCGCGCTGCGCGAGTTGCTGGCGAGACTTGAGTTCAACACCTGGCTCAAGCAGCTGCTTGCCCCGGGGGAACCGCCACCCGCGCCCGCGAAGGCGCCAGCCGTCGTGAAGCGCCATTACGAGGCAGTGCTGACGGAGGCGGATCTCCAAAGCTGGCTGGAAAAACTGGCAGCGGCGGACCTCTTCGCCTTCGATACCGAGACCACCAGCCTCGATTACATGAAGGCCGAGATTGTCGGCGTGTCGTTTTCCGTCACACCGGGCGAGGCGGCTTATGTGCCGATGGCGCATGACTATCCCGGTGCGCCGGTGCAGCTCGGTCGTGACCTCGTGCTTAGCAAGCTGCGCCCCCTGCTGGAGAATCCGGAGTGTGCCAAGCTGGGCCAGAATTTCAAATACGATGCCAATGTGCTGGCCAATCACGGCATCACCCTGCGTGGCATCCGGCATGACACGATGCTGGAATCCTACGTCCTGAACAGCACGGCGACCCTCCATAATATGGACGCCCTCGCCAGACACTATCTGGGTCACACGAGCATTACCTACGAGGAGGTCGCCGGCAAGGGCGCGAAACAGATTCCGTTCGAACAGGCCGGCATCCCCGAGGCCACCGAGTATGCCGCCGAGGATGCCGACATCACCCTGCGGCTGCATGAGCACCTGTGGCCACGCCTGACAGCGGAGCCTGCCCTGCGGGGCGTCTATGAAACCCTCGAAATTCCGCTCGTCCCGGTACTGTCGCGCATCGAGCGTACCGGGGTGCTGGTGGATGTCTTCATGCTCGCGGAACAGAGCCGGGAGCTGGAACAGCGCATGCGGGAACTGGAAAAGGCCGCGCATGCCGCCGCCGGCAGCCCGTTCAACCTGGGCTCGCCCAAACAGATCCAGACGGTTCTGTACGACAAACTCAATCTGCCGGTGCTCAAGAAAACCCCGAAAGGCCAGCCTTCCACCGACGAATCGGTGCTGGCGGAACTGGCCGAGCTCTATGACCTGCCCCGGCTCATCCTCGACTACCGCTCGGTGGCGAAGCTCCGCTCGACCTACACCGAAAAACTGCCGCAACAGATCAATCCGCGCACGGGACGGGTACACACGTCCTATCATCAGGCCGTCGCGGCCACCGGGCGGCTGTCGTCCTCGGACCCCAACCTGCAAAACATCCCCGTGCGCACCGCCGAGGGCCGCCGCATCCGCCAGGCTTTCATCGCCCCGCCCGGTCAATGGATCGTCGCGGCTGACTACTCGCAGATCGAACTGCGCATCATGGCCCACTTTTCGGGTGACCCGAACCTCATGGCCGCGTTTGCGGAAAATGCCGATGTGCACCGGCATACGGCCGCCGAGGTGTTTGGCGTGCCCCAGGAGGCCGTCACCCCGGAACAGCGCCGCTCGGCCAAGGCCATCAACTTCGGGCTGATTTACGGCATGTCGGCCTTTGGCCTGGCGAAACAGCTCGGTGTGGACCGGACACTGGCGCAGCGCTACATCGACACTTACTTTCAGCGCTATCCGGGCGTTAAAGCCTTCATGGACCAGAGCCGTGAGGCCGCCCGCGACAAGGGCTACGTGGAAACGCTGATGGGCCGGCGGCTGTATGTGCCGGACATCAATTCCCGCAACGGGCAAAGCCGTCAATACGCGGAACGTACCGCCATCAATGCGCCCATGCAGGGCACCGCAGCCGACATCATCAAAATGGCGATGCTCGCTGTGGATGGCTGGATTGAGGCCTCGGGCGTAGCGGTGCGGATGATCATGCAGGTGCATGATGAGCTGGTTTTCGAGGTTGCCGAGGACTTTGTCGATGAGGCCACTCGGGCGATCCGGTCGCTCATGACAGAGGCGGCGGCGCTGTCGGTGCCGCTGCTGGTGGACGTCGGTGCGGGAGCCAACTGGGACGAGGCGCACTGAAAGCCCCGGCACCCATCGCCGCCACCCATCGAATACCGCGCCGATCTTGTTCCAAAATGAGGCTCATTCCAGCTTGCTGAGCCCTCCAGTCCCCATCGGTGCTTACGATTTACCTGCCTGACCCGACAACCGCCTTCCATCATCGACCCCCATGCCCATCCGCACCCTGCCACCACAACTCATCAATCAGATCGCCGCCGGTGAGGTCGTCGAGCGTCCGGCTTCGGTTGTGAAGGAACTGGTGGAAAACGCGTTCGACGCTCAGGCCAGCCGGGTGGCGATTGAGGTCGAGCAAGGCGGACTGCGGCTGCTGCGGGTGCGGGACGATGGCGTAGGCATCGCCAAGGAGGAGCTGAGCCTGGCGCTGTCGCGTCACGCAACCAGCAAGATCGCCAGCCTGGACGATCTGGAGAACGTGCTGAGCATGGGTTTTCGCGGCGAGGCGCTGCCGAGCATCAGTTCGGTGTCGCGGCTGGTGCTGACGTCGCGGCAGCGGGGCGAACCGCATGCCTGGCAGGTGCGCACCGACGGCGCGGAGGCTGATTTCGAGATACGCCCGGCGGCGCATCCGGAGGGCAGCACTGTCGAGGTTCGGGACATCTTTTACAACACACCGGCCCGGCGGAAGTTCCTGCGTTCCGAGAAGACCGAGTTCCAGCATATCGAGACACTGATCAAACGGATGGCGCTGGCGCGGCTGGACGTGGGGCTGTCACTGACCCACAACCAGCGCACGGTAGTCCAGCTCCGGCCCGCGCGGAACGCGGGCGATATCGACCAGCGGCTGGCGGCCCTCTTGGGCCCGGATTTTCTGGAGCAGAGTCTGCCGGTGGATTTCAGCGCGTCCGGTCTGCGCCTGCATGGCTGGGTGGGCCTGCCGACGTTTTCCCGCAGCCAGGCCGACATGCAGTTTTTTTACGTAAATGGCCGGCTGGTTCGCGACAAGCTGGTCAGCGTCGCCATCCGCCAGGCGTATCAGGATGTGCTGTATCACGGCCGCCAGTCGGTCTATGTGCTGTACCTAGAGCTGGAACCCGTTCTGGTCGATGTCAACGCTCACCCGAGCAAGATGGAGGTGCGGTTTCGTGAATCGCGCCTGGTGCATGATTTTCTGTTCCGCGGCCTGCACCGGGTGCTAGGCGGCGCCAAAGCCGGGCTGAGCGTCCGCCTCAGCGAGGTCGAAGCCAACGGCCCGGACTCCGCGCATCCCGTGTCTGGCCCGGATTGGGCCTCAGGCGCTCCATCAGCGCCCTCCCCTGCGCTGGGTTCGACCCGAGCGGCGCCAGTATCCTACCGGCAGGCGGCGCTGCCACTGAGCGTCGCGGACATTCTTGAGAACTATGCCGGACTCTACGGATCACCGGGCCAAAGGCAGGCCGCGCCGCCTCAATTACCGTTCGATGAGGAGGGCCACCCTCCGCTGGGTCTCGCGCTGGCG
>JAJRDJ010000499.1 GCA_028678445.1 Methylococcaceae bacterium | reverse complement strand
CTTTATCCAGGGAGAAACCGACATGAATGCACAATTGATCGATGGCAAGCGGATTCGCGAGAAGATTCTGCACCAGGTGAACCAGGATGTGGCCCGACTGAAGAACGAGTTCGGTGGCGTTCCGGGGCTCGCCATCCTCCGCGTCGGCGATGATCCGGCATCCATCGCGTATATCCGTCAGAAGAAAATGGCGGCGGTAGGCCTGGGTTTCGATTACCGGGAATACCTGTTCCCTGAGGCCGCGACGTCATCCGCCGTGAGCCAGTGCATCCGCCAACTGAATCGGGATAGCTCGGTCCATGGGATTCTGCTGCAGTTGCCACTGCCGCCCCACCTGAACCCCGAGGCGCTGGTCGCGGTGATCGATCCCGAAAAGGATGTCGATGGCTTGCATCCGGTCAACGCGGGCCGGCTGTTTCAGGGCCTTCCGGGTCTGCGTCCCTGCACCCCTTCGGGAGTCATGCATCTCCTTGAGGAGATTCGTTTCGACTTGAGCGGAAAAACAGCGGCCATCGTCGGCCGCAGCAATATCGTGGGCAAACCGATGGCCATGCTCTTGCTCGCGGCCAACGCGACGGCCACGATCTGCCACCGCCAAAGCGACCTGCCCGCTGCGCTGGCCCAGGCGGATCTGGTCGTTGCGGCGGCCGGGATGCCGGGTTGCATCAAGGGCCGGTGGATCAAACCCGGCGCGGTGGTGATTGATGTCGGCATCAACCGGATGGAGGGAAAACTGGTGGGCGACGTGGAATTTCGGGAGGCCGCCCAACGCGCCTCTTTCATCACGCCGGTCCCGGGCGGCGTGGGCGCCATCACGGTGGCGATGCTGATGCGTAATACGTTGCAGGCTTGGGCCCACCAGCACCAGCACCAGCGCGAGCTTGAGTCCGAATCCGCCATCACAGATGTTCATGACACCGACGCATGGCCCAGTTCGCCTGCTGCACACCCGCTGTATGGGCAAGCTTCGGAGGGCTCTATTACGAGGAGCGTAACGAAGGCGGTTACGTGAACTCACGTTTTTACTAACGACACTATGGGCACGAACCAATACCTCCTCCGGAACCAAGCCTTGCCGTATGCCCGGCAACAATCGACCAAGGTCATGCTGAAATTCGGCAATTTCAACTGACCAGCGAGTCCATCGGTGCTGATGGTGGTGGCCATTTCCATCCACACCAAGATAGGCCCAACAACACCTCGGGAGTTTCCATGTCCGACCTCGAAATTGCACAGCGCGCCATACTGAAACCCATCATCAAGCTTGCCGAGGAGCGCTTGGGGATAGGCGAGGACCATCTCGACGCCTATGGACGCTTTAAGGCCAAGCTGTCGCTGGAATACATCGAAACTCTGAAAGAGAGACCCAGCGGCAAGTTGATTCTGGTGACCGCTATCAGCCCCACGCCTGCCGGAGAAGGCAAGACCACCACAACGGTCGGCCTCGGTGATGCGCTCAACCGCCTGGACAGAAAGACTATGATCTGCTTGCGAGAACCGGCGTTGGGGCCCTGCTTCGGCGTAAAAGGCGGGGCCGCGGGCGGCGGCTATGCCCAGGTCATGCCGATGGAAGACATCAACCTGCATTTCACGGGCGACTTTCATGCCGTCAGCGCCGCTCATAACCTGCTGGCGGCGATGATCGACAATCACTTCTACCAAGGCAACGCACTGGATCTGGAATTACGGAAAATCCATTGGAAGCGGGTCATGGACATGAACGATCGCGCCCTGCGTGACATCATGGTGGCCATGGGTGGGATGCCTAACGGTTACCCGCGGCAGGATGGCTTCGACATCATCGCGGCGTCCGAGGTCATGGCCATCCTCTGTTTGTCCAATTCCGTCAGGGAGTTGCGCGAACGCCTGGGGAACATCCTGGTGGGCTGCACCAGATCCGAGAAAGCCCCCATCTTTGCTCGCGACCTCAACGCCCACGGCGCCATGGCGGCCCTGCTTAAGGACGCCATTCGGCCGAACCTGGTGCAGACCCTCGAAAATAACCCGGTATTCATCCATGGCGGACCGTTTGCCAACATCGCCCACGGCTGCAATACTGTCATCGCCACCAGGACGGCGCTAAAGCTGGCGGACTTGGTTGTCACCGAAGCGGGATTCGGCGCGGACCTGGGCGCGGAGAAATTCATCGACATCAAATGCCGCAAGGCGGGGCTTCAGCCTGATGCGGTGGTTCTGGTCGCTACAGTGCGGGCGCTGAAGTTTCACGGCGGGGTCGCTGTCCAGGAACTGACCCGGGAAAACCCGACAGCCCTGGAGAGCGGGTTCGTGAACCTGGAGCGGCACCTGAACAACCTGAAGCACCAGTTCGGCCTGCCTACCGTAGTGGCCATCAACCACTTCACCTCGGACTCCGCCGCTGAAATCGATTTGCTGAAGCAAAAAGTCGCGGCACTGGGCGCCAAAGCCATCGTCTGCAAACACTGGGCGGAAGGCGGTCAGGGCGCTGAAGAACTCGGTCATGAAGTACTGCGTATGCTGGCCGAAGACCTGAACGAGTTTCGGTTCCTATACGACGAGCACGCCCCTCTCTGGGACAAGATCAAAACGGTCGCTACCAGGATTTACGGCGCCGCCGATATAACCGCTGACATCAAGGCCCGCCAGCAGTTAGCGCAATTGAGCGAGGAGTACAGCCACTTCCCGGTGTGCATCGCCAAGACCCAATCGTCCTTTTCCGCCGACCCCGAGCTGAAGGGTGCGCCCTCAGGGCACATTCTACCCATCCGCGAAGTCCGTCCCGCCCACGGTGCGGAGTTTGTCGTCGCCGTCTGTGGCAATATCATGACCATGCCAGGCCTGCCGAAAGTCGCGGCGGCGGAACGCATTACCATTGATGATCAAGGGATAATATCAGGATTATTTTAATGTCATTGGTGGCGAGATGATCCTTGAAGGGTATTATCCAGAGTAATTCCGTTAACAGGTTATTGATTTTCTCTAAGTAGTGGTTTGTAGGCCCCAAAATTAGGATTGCAATGATCTCGGGAGCTAGACGACTGCCATGGTTTATTAATGGCTATACAAAAATCCGCGTTCAGATCTATAGGTTCATCTTGCAGAGGAGGAAAACAACGAAAAGCAACAGCCGGTTAAATACACGCAGTAATTTGAAGGTAAGGCTATCGGTCGCGCCATTAATGTAATGATTACTCGCGTGATGAAAATTACTAATATTCGATATTTGTAGTCCGTATATAAAGAGAAAAATAAGGCTATACAT
>JAJRDJ010000498.1 GCA_028678445.1 Methylococcaceae bacterium | reverse complement strand
GGCACTTTTCCCTTTGATGTAACCGACCACGGACGACACCGCGTACTTCGGCGGAATCGAGATCAGTATGTGCACATGATCAGCCATCAGGTGCCCTTCTTCAACCCGGCATTCCTTCTGCCGGGCCAACTGTCAGAACACCTCACCCAAGTACGGCCGCAACTCTGTGCAAGGTCTTGCGACGGCACTTTGGGATAAACACGATGTGATATTTACACTCCCACTTGGAGTGGCATAGGCTTTCTAACTTGTCCATCAGGATGCTCCACAATCGTTAGCTTGGCGGCTCACGATGCGGAGTGTCCTCGATAGACTCCCGGAAATGTCAAACTGCTGCTGTCTCCCCGGCAGAGCCGGGGGTTTACCCGTTATTAATTAATGTGATAACAGCGCAACGTATTGTTGCTATAATCCAACCGCATGTATTGATATCACAACAGAGGAGTCCCTTATGGAAATCATCCTTTTGATCATACTCGTCGCCAGCATGGCGACTGTCGACCTTCCGGATAACTGCCAAGCGTGCCGAGACCATCATGCTTGATCACAGAACTACTACATCCCTCTTGTTTCCTCCTCTCGCCCCGGTTTACCGGGGCTTTTTTTGCCCGTTTCCGATGCGAGATTAAATATCCCAAGCCACACCCCTTGGCGGTTACTAAGCACACCGCCGGTCGGCAAGATATGATGAGCTACGAAGTCTAACCAATCAGATTTATGCCAATCTCCGCCA
Source organism: Methylococcaceae bacterium (assembly GCA_028678445.1). Lineage (GTDB taxonomy): Bacteria > Pseudomonadota > Gammaproteobacteria > Methylococcales > Methylococcaceae > UBA6136. The sequence goes on along the minus strand of JAJRDJ010000498.1, from coordinate 2,085 downwards.
ATAACCCAATCACCTCTTCCTGCCCTCGGACGACAGCACGCCTGTTATTCATGCCGATATGGCTGATCCTCTGCATTTCATTACCGCTCCGGGCAGAAAGCAGTCCGCCACTGATCCTCGCCGAGATCTACCGGGACAGTGTCGACCCGGCGGGCTACTGGGTTAGCGAGAAACTCGACGGCGTGCGTGCATACTGGGATGGCAAGCAACTGTTCTTCCGCAGCGGCCAACCGGTATCCGCGCCGGCCTGGTTTACCCAGGGTTTCCCGCAACAGGCGCTCGATGGCGAACTGTGGTTGGGCCGGGGCCAGTTCGAGCGACTCTCCGGCATCGTTCGCACCACCCAACCAGTCGATGCTGAGTGGCGACAGATCCACCACCTGCTGTTTGAGTTACCCGGTGCGGCGGGGACTTTCACCCAGCGGCTGGAATCACTACTGCGTCTGGTCGAGACGGCCCATGTGCCCTGGCTGAAGGCCATCGAACAGTTTCGCGTCCCCGATCGCGAGGCGCTGAAGGCTAAGCTGGACTCGATCGTCGCAGCGGGCGGTGAGGGACTGATCCTACATCGCGCCGATGCCAAGTACGCGGCCGGCCGGAACGAAGACCTGCTCAAGCTTAAACCCTACCTGGACCGGGAAGCCCGGGTCATCGCCTATATTCCCGGTAAGGGGAAGCACGAGGGCCGGATGGGGTCTATGCTGGTGGAAGATGAAGGGCGCCAGTTTCGCCTTGGGTCGGGTTTCACGGATGCCCAACGGGATCATCCACCACCTATCGGCAGTCTGGTCACCTACCGTTATCGGGGTCTGACAGCGAAAGGATTGCCCCGCTTTCCATCATTTCTGCGTCTGAGGGATAGCCCCTGACACCATCTTCCCAAGGCTCCGATGCTAAAGACAAAGCCATTCAGCCAAAGTAATATGCGCCCTTCTCCGAGCCGCAACCCCAGAAAATTCAAACCATGCCAATCACTGCCCAAGATGTGGCTGCTAACCTCCTCCCCTACAACCGTCTAGTGGCTACGAGGCTGTGGTAGTGGCGGAATTGCAGAAACCGGGCTACGCGATGGCGGCGAGCCACACCGGCGGTTTGCCACTCGGGTCGGAAACCGGCCTGCTGGGCTTAGCCTGAGCAATTCCAGCGTCATGCACCGACGCACGGAAGCCCCCGCCACGGAAGCCGCCGAGCGCATGCGGCTGGATAAGTGGCTTTGGGCCGCGCGGTTTTTCAAGACGCGCCAACTGGCCATTGACGCCATCAATGGCGGCAAGGTGCATGTCAACGGTCAGCGCACCAAGCCCGGCAAGGAAATCGGCATTGGCACGCAACTGTCGATCACCAAGGAGCCCTACGCTTGGGACATCACCATCGCCAATCTCCGCGCCCAACGCCGACCGGCCCCTGAGGCAGCCCTCTTGTATGTGGAAACCGCCGAAAGTCTGGCCAAACGCCAGGAGGAAGCCGGCCGGCGGCGCGAGGAGCGGGACTTGGGTATACCCGCCGATAGCCGTCCCAACAAACGGGAACGGCGGCAGATTCACCGTTTCAAGCGTCCCGAAGGATGAAGACGAGGTTTAGGCCGTATACAAGCGGCCCGGAACCCAGCGACGAGCCGGTGTTCACGGTTTCGCGCCTGAACCGGGTGTGCCGGTTTATCCTGAATGAGTCGCTCGGTACCATCCGGATCGAGGGGGAGATCTCCAACGTATCGGCACCTTCCTCCGGACATCTCTATTTCACCCTCAAGGACACCGAGGCCCAGGTGCGCTGCGCCATGTTCAGGCCGCAGGCCCGCCTTCTGACCCGCCGCCCGCAGAACGGCGACCACGTGCTGCTCAAGGCCCAGGTCAGTCTCTACGAGCCGCGCGGCGATTTTCAGCTTATCGTCGAAACCCTGGAAGAAGCCGGCGATGGCGCGCTGGCTATGGCTTTCGAGCGTCTGAAGCAGAAGCTGGCCGCCGAGGGACTTTTCGATGCCGCGAATAAAATATCCATCCCGAAGTTACCGAGGACCGTCGGCGTCATCACCTCGCCCACCGGCGCGGCCATTCGTGACATCCTGACGGTGCTCCGCCGCCGCTT
>JAJRDJ010000497.1 GCA_028678445.1 Methylococcaceae bacterium | reverse complement strand
TGGTTTGGCCCATGGGTTGTTGCGGCGAGCGGCGGCGATATCCCAGCGCTCGCACAGGGTGTGGAGCGCTGTGCGCGGAATGCCGCTGTCAGCCCACTGCTTGTTGAAGAAGGGTAGGAGCGATTGCCCGCAAAATAGCGGCGTGATGCCGTGGCGCATGGCGGTGCGGATCAGGAGGTCTTCGTTCATGATGGGCTCTGGTAAAGTGGAACGGCGGTCCACGGCCGGCCGGGCCTGGACCGTGTTACCGATTACTTACCGGGAGCGATGACGAAGTGTCGGCAGAATTTGCCGGGAGTTAAAAAACGCACGCGAGTGCGCATTTATGAACAGCGAATTGACCATCAAGATGCGATACCTTGGCCTATGCCTGGCCATGACCGGATGCGTGCCCATCCAGAGCACGGTGTTGCCGGTCAACATCGAGGGCAAAACTTTCAGGGTTGAACTGCCCGCCAGCTCAAACGATGACTCAGGTGAGGCGGGCGCGGGTTCGCTGAACAGCGTGGTTGGGCGGATTTGCCCGCAGGGCTTCAAGACCATCGATTCGGATAGTTCCTGGAACCCCTTGAATGGCCGGGTTTACAGATTCACGGTGCAATGTGACCATGCGTCTTAGGAGCTTCAGTGAGACGTCTTGGGTAAGAACTCTTGTCAACGGCAACAAAACTTCACGAGGGTTTGAAGATGAAAAGCCGAACTTTCGCGTTGATGCTCATAACTGCGCTGCTCTGGTTGCCCGGCTCAATCGCTTGGTCGAGGCCTCAGGCCGTGGTCGAGTGCCTAGGCGAGCATGCCCTCTGCAACGCTACCACCGATTGCAAGATTGTCAGTGGCACTCAGGCGGACTGCGCCTGTTTCAAAGTCGATGAAATCCACTTGGTGGAGACAGCGAAAATCTTTGATAAAAAGGCCCGACTGCTGACTCAGAAGCGCTGCACAACGGCCCACCCCTGCAAGGTCGATCGCGCGCCTATTTGCAGGGTCATCCGGAAGGGTCAGTATCAGGTGGGGACAACCACCTACCCTTCGGTGTCCACCTACTCCTATCGGGGTTGGTGCGAAACTTTCAATCCTGTGAAATGCGAAGGCCCAAAGGCAGGGCCATGGGCGGATTGCATGGCAGCGCCCTGCACGGTTGATCCTTCGAATCCTGAACGTCCCCTCAATTGCCAATGCCTCATCAACAACAGTGCTTTCGTGGGAATTGCCGGTAGTTGCGAGAGCCAGCCCGGGGAAGTCATGTCGACCATTCCGCGCGTGGGGTGGAATTTCGAGGAAGGCGCATTTTCGGTGCCCATGCCTGGCAACGACTATGTGAACAAGGGGGCCTGCAAACCCTTGCGATCAGATTACTAAAGCTTCTTGATGCGAGTGTTCGGGCTCAAACGGTTGTCAAGAAAACCCCATGTAGATAGAGAGCCAATCATGAACATGCGCTTTATATCCCTGCTGCTGTATTTGGTTTCCCCAGTCGTAGCCCTGGGCGCTGACACGGCACTTGACCGGTATGTGGCTCAGCCGGATCTGCACTTCCGTTATGCCCAGTACCACTCCGAATCCAGGCCGCTCTATACGACCTGGTTTCTGGACATGACCTCCCAGCAGTGGCGCTCCCCCGGCGACGTCGACCACTCGGTCTGGAATCATCAGGTGATGATCACGATGCCGCGGGTCTTCACAGCGAAACAACGCAAAACTGCCGTACTTGTCATTGATGGCGGCGACAACGATACACCGCCGCCCCGGGACACCGACTCGCAGGCCGCTGCAATGGCCACGGTCTTGGGCACACCGGTCATCATCCTCAAGCAAATCCCCAATCAGCCCTTGGTGTTCGCTGGTGAGCAGCCACAGAGCCGCAGCGAAGATGCGCTGATCGCTTACACGCTAAATCGATACCTGCGCGACCCGCTGGACGAGACTTGGCCGGCGCATTTGCCCATGACCAAGGCCGTCGTGCGGGCGATGGATACGGCACAACAGTTTCTCGCTGCCAAGTCGATCCGCATCGACCGCTTCATTCTCACGGGGGGATCCAAGCGTGGTTGGACCGCCTGGCTGGCTGCCGCGGTGGATCCACGGGTCAAAGCCATTGCCCCGGCCTCCATCGATTTCCTCAATTTGGGCCAGCAGATCCGGCATCAGTGCGAGGCCTATGGCTTCTATCCCGAGGCGATTCGCGACTATGCCGCGCTGGATGTATTGAACCAGGTGCAAACGCCGGCGGGCGCCGCGCTTACGCACATCATCGACCCGTTTGCTTACCGGCAGCGCTATACCATGCCCAAGTTCATGCTGAACGCCGCCGGGGATCAGTATTTCATGCCCGATAGCTCGCAGTTCTATTTTGGGGATTTACCGCAACTTAAGTGGCTGCGCTACTCACCCAATACCGATCATGCGCAAAATACCGCAGCCTGGCTGTCCGGCGTAGCCTGGGCCAAAAAGGTACTCGACAACAAACCACTGCCACGTTTTGAGTGGACCTACAGCCCGGATTCGTCTGAGATCCGGGTGAAGACCTTGAATCGACCCAGCCAGGTCAAACTGTGGACCACCCACAATCCGGACGCCCGTGATTTTCGTTTGATGTGCATCGGCGACACCTGGCGCAGCCGTCGCCTTCGAAATATGGGCGGGGGGCGCTATGTCGGCCAGATTCCAAAACCGCCACAAGGTTGGAGCGCTGCTTTCATCGAGTTGACCTACGCGTCCACGCTGGTTCCGCAGCTAAACCAGGTCTATACCACCGATGTTTTTGTTACGCCCGACACCCTGCCATTTCCGGGCATACGCTGCATGACGGAATAGCTCATTCGGGGGATTGATCGGAGGCGGCCA
>JAJRDJ010000086.1 GCA_028678445.1 Methylococcaceae bacterium | reverse complement strand
TTTCGAACTTCACGGCACGGAGATGGCCGTATTCGTCCTCCAGTGCTTCCAGGGGGTTCATGCCGGGAGCAAGGCGCATGCCTTCATCCAGAGCTTCCATGATTTCTACTGCATTCTGCCGGTAGGCCGGGGCGTCCTCGATGCCCTTGCGGTAGAACATTGTCACCCCGCCCCAGCTTTCCAGAAGGGGCAGGAAGTGCGGTGTTTCGCCCGCCGCTTCGGCCCGTTTGCGTTCGGCCTGGATGGCCCGTCCATGAGCCAGGAATTCATCCAGGATCTGCTGTTCCTCGCCGTCATACATCCGCCGCACGGACTCTTCACCCTGGAGGGCCGTGAGCTGTTCATAGCGATGCAGAATTTTCTCGACCTGCACCGGGTAGTAGGCCAGAACCTCCGTGCAGGTGTCGATGGCGGTCAGACCACCGCCGATTACACCCGCCGGCAGGCGCACCTGCATGTTGGCCAAGGAGGATTCCTTGGCGGCGCCGGTCAATTGCAGCCCCATCAGGAAATCCGAGGCCTTACGGATACCGCGAATCAGGTTGTTCTTGAGATCAATCAGGGTTGGCTTGCCCGCGCCCGAGGCAATGGCAATATGGTCGAAGCCGAGATCCCAGGCTTCATTGATGGTGAGCGTGCCGCCGAAACGGACTCCGCCATAGATGCGGAAGGTCTGCCGGCGCAGCAGGTTGAGATAGATGACCTTCAGGAAGTTCTTGTCCCAACGCACGGTGATGCCGTACTCGGCCACGCCGCCGAAACCCAGCATGATGCGTTTATCCAGATCCTCATAGAGTTCGCGGAAATCCCTGATCGGCTGCGGCGGCGTGTCAGCATCGCCCACCAGATGGGCCGGCAGCGGCTCGATCTTCAGGCCATCGATGCCCACCACGCCAAACCCTTCATTCAACAGGTAATGCGACAGGGTGTAACCCGCCGGCCCCATGCCCGCGACCAACACATTGCGCCCGTTATAGGGCAGCGCGGCCGGCCGTTTGACGTTCAACGGATTCCAGCGCGTCAGCAGGCTATAAATCTCGAAACCCCAGGGCATGAACAGCACGTCGGTGAGGACGTTGGTTTCAATCTGCGGAATGTTGACCGGCTCGGTCTTCTGATAGATGCACCCCTTCATGCAGTCGTTGCAAATCCGGTGCCCAGTGCCGGGGCAGAGCGGGTTGTCGATGGTGATCAGCGCCAGCGCACCCAGGTTGTCGCCCTGGCGCTTGACGTAATGCATCTCCGAGATCTTTTCTTCCAGCGGACAGCCGGTGATGGTCACGCCCAAAGGATTGGTCTTGTAGGTGCCATCCTTCTTGTTGCGCATCCCCTTGGCGCAGGAATCGGTATCCCGGTCATGACAATAGATGCAGTGATCGACCTCGTAGAGAACCCGACGTTCGGGGAATCGCGGATCAGTCAGGCCGAAGCCGTCGCGGCGACGGTGATGTTCTTCCGGTCCCGCCCAGACGTCGTAGCCCTCCATGCCCCGCTGGTCATGATGGACCAGATGCGCGAAATCGGTCTTGGCCGGGGTCTTGAAACTGACCCAGCTACTTACCTCTTGTTTGAGTTCGTCCAGCCGGGTAGCGGCAAACGTCCAGCGGCCCACCAGCTCATCCAGCGCCGCAGCAAGCGCGGCATCGTCGCCACTTAAGGCTTGAATGAACCCTTCATCGCCCTGGGCCAGCAAGCGCCCGCGCACCATGGCGACAAAGGCATGCTCCCCGCCCTCGATCGCCCGTTTCAAGCCGATCGCCAGACCTGCCACCGCCGCCTCCCGGTCAGCCTTGAGCTGTTCCTCGTCAACAGCGCCTTCGATCAACACCGCAAACCGTCGACGCAGATCGGGGATATCCCAACTGGCCGGGTCTTCCCCCTTATAGCGGCTCGCCGATTTGGCAACAATCTCGTTCTTGTAGGCAAAGACCGTATCGAAATCGGCGCGAATCGCGGCGGCCTGCCCGGTATGCTCACGCTCCACCCCGAAGAGTCGCGCCAGGAAACCGCCCAGTTCGGACGCCAGCCGGACCAGCAGATCCGATACTTCTTCCGGTTTCATCCCGTCGCCACGACAGGCCCGGTAAATCTCGAATTCATTGAAGAGTGCGGGGACGCGGGTGGCCAACTCGGCATCGAAGCTGTCGGACAGATCCTGAAGGCGGCGGGGATCGAAAAGATCGGCGTATGTGAAACCGGGAAGACCCAGGTTCAGCGGGGTGACATCGGTCATTAATTTCCTCATGCGAGGTTAGGGAGAGTAAGCTCCTGCCCCGAGTAAAGCGCCTGTTCCGGAGGGGAGCCGTCGAAAAATGCCGGATTTTAGGCCATTCAAGAGGGTAAGTCGATTTAACAGACTCTTCTCTCAGCATGGCGGAGGGGAATCTTATTCCATCTTCATAAAGTGAAGCGCCCCCCAAAGGTTGATCAGACCATGAAGCTCTGAGTGAACCCTGGAGTACTTACCCTGCGATAAGATGCTAGCCGGACTGGTCAGGTAATCACACCCCGTGAGGCAGCAATTTAACTTTGCCGAGACTTACCCTTCTCCGCAGTGCCTCGCCCACCACCATGACCGGTGCGAGCGCCAGAATAAACCCCCACACCTCAAGCCCCAGCGATGCCGTTAAAAAGATGCGCTGCCCCATGGCGGTGTAATCAACCAGCAGAATCAGACCGCTTTCCAGCGCCACCCCGGCGAGGATCAGTCGGTTATTGAATAACGGCGCTGCAAGCAAGGGCTGGTCCGGGTGCTTGCAGAGGAAAACGTTGACCACCTGACCCACGATGATGGCCGAGAGACAGGCGGTGGTGGCCTCGGGATACAGCGGGTCGCGGCCCGCCAGGGCTGCACCGAACTGCCAGCCTGCCTGGTGTAGAACGAAAAAGTACGCCGCCAGAGCCAGCGAGGCCTCGAATACCCCGAGGAATAGATATGCACGCAGCATTAACGCCCCATTCAGCAACTTCTCATGGCGCGGGCGCGGTGCCTTTTGCATGCCGCCGGGGTCCGGCGGATCGGCGCCAAGGCCCAGGGCGGGGAGCATGTCGGTACCGAGATCGACCAGCAGAATCTGGATGATCGACAGCGGCAAGGGGATGCCGAGAAAGGCGAAGGCCAAATAAGGCACCACTTCCGTAACATTCGACGTCAGCACGTAGCAGATGAACTCGCGCAAGTTACCAAAGACTGCCCTGCCCTCCTCCACCGCACTGACGATACCGGCGAAGTTATCATTGAGCAGAATCATTTCGGCCGACTCCTTCGCTACCTGCGCAGCGCCTCGGCGGGGTCCAGGTGATGAATCTTCATGACGCCCTCATGCTCGGTGTTGCCTCCAGGCTGAATATGTGATGTCGAAGAGTGGGTGCAAGGCCTTGAGTCAATATGCTATAAACGGCTCGCCTTTAGCATAGCCACATGACAGGGGGCCATCAGGTTTTCATGAATCTGCGGGAAGCAGGCAGTTAGGCTATTACCTGCTCCGATACTTGCTGTTCCCGACCCCTGACTTTCCTGACACACTGAAACCATCGGTTGACAACATGACACAAGAAAAGACCGTAATAACATCCTCCCACCTGCTTAAAACCGGACTCTGCGCGCTCACCATCGCGGTCGCTGGCCTCTTGACCACCGGATGCGACAGCGGCTCGTCCAGTAGTAGCATCTCCGCCGTGAGCGCCCAGGCCAAGATTGAAGGCTACGTCTCTGACGTCCATGGCCCCATTCTGCAGGGCAAACTCGAGGTCAAGGACAAGAATGACAAACTCATTCTGACCCAGTCGCTGGATGGCCAGTCCAACCGCTACGAGATCACGGTCCCGGCCGGTACGGCCTACCCGATCCTGCTGGTGGTGACCCCGCCGCCGGGTCCCGTCGCCCAGGTGGTCCGCGCCGTCGTGACCAGCCCGCTGGCGGACCGAATGGATATCACCGACGTCACCAGCCTGGTCGTTGACGCGGCCTTCGCGCTGGGCGGACTGACCGAAACCAACATCGCCAAGGCCTCGGGCGGCGCCATCGGCCTCAGGCAACGGCAGGGAGTCAGCTCCGGCGCGGGGGGCGGCGGATCTGGTGCCGGCCAGAGCGCGGGCGGCGTCAGCCGCGGCGGCCACGGCGGCCACGATATGTCGGGTGGCGGCGGTCCCGCGCCTGCTGGCACCGGCAGCGGTACTCCCGATCCGATGCAGAATATGCAGCACTGAGAAGGCTGACACCCAAACTGGAACCTAGCCTCACCAGGATCCTCCTGACCGGCGGGGGACATCACTGTCCAACGCCG
>JAJRDJ010000085.1 GCA_028678445.1 Methylococcaceae bacterium | reverse complement strand
GCAACAGCAGTTTCTCGAGGTCATGCAGCGGTGCCAGAATCCGGTAACGGAGAAAAAATCCCACCAGGATCAGCAATGCTAGAACAGTGGCGAAGACCAGGATGATTTCAGTACGGGTGGATTGACCGATGTCTTCGAGCAGTCCCTCACGCCTGAGGGTTTCTCCATCCATGATGGCGCTGGTAATGCCGAGGGCCTTCAACAGCCGCGCTTCCTGTTGCTCGGGGGTCGCCCGGTCATCGGTGAATGCGAGTATGGTGGCGCTGAGTGCTACGAGTTGATCCGGTGTTTCCGGGGCGACGTGCTGGTCATTACGGGCGAGGTCAATGATTTCAGTTGTCAGTCGGGAAAGGCGCTGACCCTGGAGTGCCCGATTGTGGGAGATGAAGTAATCGGTCAGCGCCGCCTGTATATCCGTTGCTACCTGCTGAATGCGATGCGCGTAGGTGACATAGGCGCGCATGGTTTCCAGACGTTCGAAATTGCGCCAGATCATGCCGCCCAGGAGGGTAAGCACCAACAGCAGCAGGGTCAGTACGGCCCATGCCCGCAAGCGGGTGTAGCGGTAGGGGAAGGCATGCCGCGGAGCGGCGGGCGGTGGTCTGTTTACACTCATGGCAGGTAGACGCCTGGTGCGGGGGGTAGCCTGCACCAGTTCCGGTCGGCGGAATGGATGATGACGCCGATAATACAGCAGCGCCTTTGCAACCGCCCTGTACAGGCCTAACCCGCCGTCTGCGCCTACTTCCCGAGGAATGGCATCGGCTTCGTGGGTCAGTTTGACGTTGAGTGGGCGGACCCACAGGGTGTGTTGTCTAGACTGTGCTATCCAGGAGCGGGAAGGCCGCTTCCCGCCTGGAGTCTGCTTTTCAGGCTGTGTGATTGTAATCCGTCTGTGTGACAGGAGATTTCCTCGGCTCAGGCCTGGGCGTTGCGGTTACGGCGAACGGCCAGCGGATGCTGGGAATAGGGTTTTAGATTTTCCAGCCCATGTATTTCACAGGACCCGCCGCCGGCAATGTAGTCGTGTTGAAAGTGCTGAATAAAATCCATCACGGTGTGATCGATCAGGTAGGCATCGGACAGATCGAATACGATACTTTTGCCTTGAGGCACTTCGGCCAGTGCGCTTTTCAGCCCGATGAAATTGGAAAAAATGGCAGAGCCCTTGACCTGGATGTGTATCGTGCCAGGTTCGGGTTCAGCCATTGTGTAGGATATCTTCAGGAGGTTTCCGAGTCTGACCCCGCTCGCTAGGTGCAACAACAATTTGGCCGCTATGCCGATGAATACGCCGACCAGCAAATCGGTAGCCAGGACTCCGATGATGGTGATGATGAAGATGACGAGTTGCTCCCGGCCGATATCCATCGTTTTGGCGAATTCCTTTGGTGAAGCCAGACGGAAGCCGGTGTAGACGAGCAGCGCCGCCAGCGAGGCCAGGGGGATTTCATGGATCAGCCTCGGAAAAAAAAGCACAAACAAGGCCAGAAATGAGCCATGGAAGAAATTGGCCCAGCCGGTTCTGGCGCCATTGTTGACATTCGCGGATGAACGGACGATCTCGGCAATCATGGGCAGACCGCCAATGGCACTGGCCAGAAGGTTGCCAACGCCGACGGCGGTGAGATCGCGGTTCAAGTCCGAATAGCGCTTGTAGGGATCAAGCTTGTCCACGGCGGTCGCGCTCAGCAGTGATTCCAGGCTGCCCACCAGGCAGATTGAAATGACCGCGCCCCAGAATTCGGGCGTGGTGATCTTGCCGAAATCCGGGAAGAAAAAGCTCGCCATCACATTTTCCGGGATAGTCACCAGGAACTTTGGCCCTATGGTGTATTCATGGTGGGGGAGAATGGGATTATCGTGCAGGAAAAGGTAGACGTGCTCATGGTCGAGATCGAAATAACGTTCCAGTGTCATGCCCACCGCCACCACGATGAGGGGTGCCGGGATCATTCTCAGGTAACGGTTCTTGATCAGTGAAAAAACGATAAGGATGGCCAGACCGGTGAACCCGATAATGGCGATATCCGGATTCAGTTCCGCGAAACTATGGGGAATCTCGGCGATGGTTTCCAGAATCTCCTTGGCCTCTGGTTTCGCCCCGAGCATGACATGTATCTGCTTGGCCATGATAATGATGCCAATAGCCGCCAGCATTCCGTGCACCACCGAGGCAGGAAAATAGGCGTTTAGCTTGCCGGCCTTGAACAGGCCCATGAGAATTTGAAAGACACTGGCGACCACGATGGCGGCAAGTGTGTAGTGATAGCCGGCGGTGACATCACCCTGGCCGAGAGCCTGGACTGCGGACAAAATCACCACGATTAGACCGGCGGCGGGTCCGTTAATCGTGACGTAGGATCCGCTGAAACGAGACACCACCACACCGCCAATCACGGCGGTAATGATGCCGCTCATGGGCGGGAAAGCCGAGGCCATGGCGATGCCGAGGCACAGCGGCAGGGCGATCAGGAACACCAGGAAACCGGAGGAAAGATCGGATCGCCAGTTTTCGATCAATCCGGGCAGACCGGTCCTGGGCAGTGCGGTGTGGTTTGCGGTCATGGTGGCAACGATTTGGTGGATAGAGACTCTTGTTGAAGCCATGTTCATGCCAAGCCATTAAGGTATACGCAACCGACTGATTTAAATTGTTTTGTCCGCTAAAATTATGAGGCCCTTTGCTTTGAGTAGCGCACGCGAGCGGTTCATTACACCCCGGGAGTGGTGAATTCGCACGCGGGTTTTCTCTCTCATCGGCCGCGACGACGGGCAACTTTAGGGCCGGGCATCAACCGCACCGGTAATGGCTGTTGCTTCGGGTTTGGATTGTGCTTTAATCACCGCCTTGGATGAAACAGGGGTGCCTTGCGAATGTCCGCAGCGCTGAGAGAGACCCTTACACCCGATCCGGATAATGCTGGCGTGGGAAGTTTCATGGCCTGAAGGGCTTTCTGGCCGTTGCAGACCGCCTTCCCCCGCCAGCACCCGGACGGGTCCGGTTTCATCCCCCATGAAAACCACAGAAACCCGCCATGTACCTGCCGACACATGATTCCCGTATTCAGAGGACCCGTCCCGGGCCTTGCTCCTTCTGGTTGTCCACGACCAGGATCGTACTGCCATGAGTTTGAAAATCGCCGTGCTTGGCGCCGGTTTGATGGGGCGGCTCATGGCGCTGGAGCTGGCACGGGCCGGTCATGGCGTGGAAGTCTTCGAGCGCGGCGGGCCGGACGCCAGCCAGTCGGCCGCCTTTGTGGCGGCGGCCATGCTGGCGCCGCTGGCGGAGTCGGTAGAGGCCGAGTCCCTGGTGGTGGAGCTGGGCTATGCCAGTCTCTGTCGCTGGCCGGAACTGCTGGATAGCCTGCCGGAACCGGTGTTCTTCCAGCAGGAGGGAACT
>JAJRDJ010000496.1 GCA_028678445.1 Methylococcaceae bacterium | reverse complement strand
CTGATCCGGTTTACGGATATTCTCCGTAACCGCGTTGCCAGGCTGACCGGCGCCTTCGCCAATGCGTGCGCCGAGTATGACTATCCGGGCCGCTACACGCCGGTCTATCCGATCAAGGTCAATCAACAGCGCGCCGTGGTAGACGGCATACTGCACCATGGCCTCCATCCGGTGGGGCTGGAAGCGGGCAGCAAGTCCGAACTGCTGGCCATTCTGGCGCTCTCGCAAGCAGGCATGATCATTTGCAATGGCTACAAGGACCGCTCCTACATCCGCCTGGCGCTGATCGGCCGTAGCCTGGGGCTGAATGTCTTCATCGTTATCGAAAAGCTGTCTGAGCTGGACGTGGTCATGGCCGAGGCCGCCGCCTTGGGCATCGAACCACAGTTGGGGGTGCGGATTCGACTGTCCAGCATCAGCGCCGGCAAATGGCAGAACAGCGGGGGCGAAAAGTCCAAATTCGGCCTGCACACCGGCGAAATTCTCAAGCTGACCCAGCGACTGAACGAAGCCGGCAAGCTGGACTGGCTCAAACTGATGCATTTCCACATGGGCTCGCAAATCGCCGACATCGGCGACGTCAAGACCGCGCTACGCGAGGCGGGCCGCTACTATGCCGAACTGCATGCGCTGGGCGCGGGCATCACGGTGGCCGATGTCGGCGGCGGTCTGGGCGTGGACTACGAAGGCACCCGCTCGACCAGCGAGTGCTCGATCAATTACAGCATCGACGAATACGCCCTGAGCATCGTCCGCGTCTTCAGCGACATCTGCGTGGAGTACGCCCTGCCCTACCCCGACCTGGTCACCGAATCGGGACGGGCCATGAGCGCCCACCATGCCGTGCTCATCACAAACATCACCGATATCGAATCCGTGGCCGAGGATACAACCGCGCCCGCCATTACCGGGGCCAAGCCGCTCCTGGATCTGGCCGACTGCCTGCGGCGGCTGCCGATGGAATCGGTGCTCGGCGTCTACCATGACGCCCAGTTCGATGTGGCCGAGGCCCGCGCCCTGTTCGTGCAGGGCCATCTGACGCTGTGGGAACTGGCCGAGGCGGAGCGCCTGAATGCCGCCATCTGCCTCGGTGTACAGCGGCGCCTCGATATCCGGCTAAGGGCCCATCGGGAGCTACTGGATGAGTTGAATGAACGGCTGGCCGACAAGGTGTTCTGTAATTTTTCCCTGTTCCAGTCCATGCCGGATGCCTGGGCGATCGGCCAGGTGTTCCCGGTCATGCCCTTGCAGCGGCTGGACGAGGAACCCACGCGGCGCGGCGTCATTCAGGATCTGACCTGCGATTCCGACGGCCGGATCGAGGCTTACATCGACCAGCAGAGCCTGGAACCCACCTTGCGCCTGCATGCCACGCAGCCGGATGAATCCTATCTGATCGGCATTTTCCTGATAGGCGCCTATCAGGAGATTCTTGGCGACATGCATAACCTGTTCGGCGATACGCACTCGGTCAATGTTGAACTGGATGGCCAGGGCGGTTACCGGCTGGTTGACCCCATGCATGGCGACGGGGCTGATGACATGCTGCGCTATGTTCACATCGATCCCGAGGATCTCGAACGTGCCTATCGCAAGAAGCTGATGGAGGCCCGTTTGCCGCCGGAGCACCGCAAGCTGTTCGAAAGTGAGTTGATGGCGGGACTCACTGGCTATACGTATCTGGAGGAGTGAGCCATGGTCACCGATCGCGAGACTGAAAAAACATTAAAAGTCGGCTTCATCGGTCTCGGTTCCATGGGCGCGGCGATGGCACGGAATGCCGCGAAGGTCGGTCTGCTGGATGCGGTCTGGAATCGGACTGCGGACAAGGCCGAGTTGCTGGCGCGTGAACTGGGTGTAGTCCGAGCCGCAACGCCCGCCGACCTGGCTGGGCGGGTTGAGGTCATACTGCTGTGCGTCTCGGCGGACCGGGATGTTTTAGAGGTTATCGAAAATCTTCTCCCGGCTCTGCATCCCGGCCAGATAGTGGTCGACTTTTCGACTGTCAGCCGGGATACCGCCGTGGCGGCAGCGCAGCTGATCCGCGCCACCGGCGCTGCCTTTCTGGACGCGCCGGTCACCGGCGGCATGGAAGGGGCGCGCAATGCTACCCTAGCCATCATGGTCGGCGGGGAAGCGGCAACGCTGGAACGAGTCCGTCCCGTCCTCGCGGCCCTGAGTAACCGCATCGTGCATATGGGCGAGGTCGGCATGGGGCAATCCGCCAAGGCTGTCAATCAGGTCATGTGCGCCGGCATCAACGAAGCCGTGACCGAGGCACTGGCGTTTGGCGCACGTCTTGGCCTCGATATGGACAAGGTGATCGAGGTCGTTTCCGGTGGCGCTGCAGGCAACTGGTTCCTGGAAAAACGCGGCCCCACCATGACCCGGGGCACGTTCAAACCGGGCTTCAAACTTGCCCTGCACGAGAAGGATCTGACCATTTGCGAGGCCATGGCCGAAGCAGCGGGCATGACGCTGCCCATGACAGCCATGACCGCGGAACATTACCGGCAACTGATGGCGGAGGGCCATGGCGATGAAGACATTTCGGCGCTCTACCGGCTGAAGAGGCCCGCAGCGTGACCCCGCCGACCCTGGAGATCTTTTCCGCCCCCCCTGAAAGCATCACACTGCGGCTGGCTGGCGAATGGTGGCTGGAAAGCGGTATCCCTCCGGCGGATGAAATAATCAGCAGGCTTAAGGCCGAAGCGCCTTGTCGTGCTCTCCGTTTCGACTGCGATGGGCTGACGCGCTGGGACAGCCTGCTGCTGACGTTTCTGACCCAGATCATCGCGTATTGCGGCGTATTGGGCATTGCCGTTGATGGCAGTGGCCTGCCCGCAGGAGTCCGCGGCATGCTGGCGCTTGCTAGAGCTGTCCCGGAACGCCAGGACGCCCACCGTGCGTCCGGACCTCATGGCTTTCTGGAAGCACTGGGGCAGTATTCCGTCCGGGCCCTAGAGGATTTCAACCAGCTGGCCGAGTTCGTCGGAGCCACTTGTGTGGCGTTTGGCCGGCTCCTCACCGGCCGTGCCCGGATGCGTTTTTGCGACTTATGGCAGCTCATCCAGGACTGCGGACCGAATGCCCTGCCGATCATCGGCCTCATTGCCATCCTGGTGGGCATGATTCTGGCGTTCGTGGGCGCGGTCCAGCTCAAATTGTTCGGCGCGCAAATATTCATCGCCGATCTGGTCGGGCTCGGCATGGCACGAGAGATGGGGGCGATGATGACGGCCATCCTGATGGCGGGCCGCACTGGAGCCGCATTCGCTGCCGAACTGGGTTCGATGACCGTGAACGATGAGATCGACGCGCTAAAAACCACCGGTTTCTCCCCCATGGAGTTCTTGGTGCTGCCGCGCGTTATCGCGCTGTTCGCGACCATTCCGTTTCTTTGCATTTACGCCGACATCCTCGGCATACTCGGCGGCTCGCTGGTTGCCGCGGGACTTTTTGATATTTCCTTTGCCGAGTATCTGATCCAGATCAAGAATCGCTTGCGCCTGGTGGATTTTGAGGTCGGCATCGGCAAGAGCGCCGTGTTTGGCATCCTCGTGGCGGTCGCGGGCTGCATGCGCGGCCTGCAGTGTCAGCGCAACGCCACGGCCGTGGGGCTTGCCACCACATCGGCGGTCGTGACCGGGATTGTCTTCATCGTGATTTCCGATGCAGTGATGACGCTCATAGTCACCGCCCTGAACGTCTTCAAGCGCTAGCCGCAACCCAGGATGGCCTCTACCCAAGCACTTACCTTGCCGGAATCGAAGCGGGATATCCATGTCTGGGTCTCGGGCCTGACCATGGCCTATGGTCAGTTCATGGTCCAGCGCAATCTTGACTTCCAGGTCCGGCGCGGTGAAATCTTCATCATCATGGGCGGCAGCGGTTGCGGGAAAAGTACCTTGCTCCGTCATCTGATCGGTCTGAAAGCACCGGTGTCCGGCCATGTCTTCTTTGATGGCCTGGACTTGTGGGAGGCGCCTGCCCGGGCGCGCGACCGGATGCTGCTGAAAATGGGCATTCTGTACCAGAGCGGCGCGCTCTGGAGCGCCATGACTCTCGCGGAAAATATCGCCCTCCCCCTCTCGGCCCATACCCATCTGAGTAAAAAGCAGGTCGCCGAACTGGTCGCGCTGAAACTCTCTTTGGTCGGTCTCGCGGGTTTCGAAGCCTTCTATCCCGCCGAACTCAGTGGGGGGATGCAGAAACGCGCGGCGCTGGCCCGCGCCCTGGCACTTGACCCGGAAATCCTTTTTTTTGACGAGCCCTCGGCCGGGTTGGACCCCATCAGCGCCCGCCGGCTAGATGAACTCATCCTGCACCTCAGCGAGAGTCTCGGCAGTACAGCGATCATCGTGACCCATGATCTGGCCAGCATCCTCGAGATCGGCACCGACTCCATTTTCCTCGACGCCGAATCCAAGACAATCATTGCAAGAGGCCCGCCCCGCGAATTGCTGTCCCGGGCAACTCACCCGACGGTACGGGATTTCCTGACCCGGGGTCAAACACCTGAGCCTACTGACTCCCCTGACTCCCGCGTCCTGTCTCCATCGCCCTCCCGACGGGAGCTCCAACCATGAACGTTTCCGCCGACAACCGGCTGATCGGACTCTTTGTCCTGGGCGGTTTACTATTGGCCGTCATCCTCACCCTGATGTTTGGCGGGGGTCACTATTTCAGCAAGATCCAACGCTACGTGGTGTACTTCGAAGGTTCGGTCAACGGACTCAACACCGGTGCCCCCGTCAAGCTGAAAGGCGTAAGCATCGGACGAGTCAACGATGTGCTGGTGCAGTACGACCTGGAAAACAACCGTGTCCTAACGCCGGTCATCGCCGAAATCGATCTCGAAAAAGTCATGGAGACCTATGGCGCCGACGCGGAGCATCATGAGCACCCCTCCCTGCAGGACTTGATTGACCGGGGCCTGAGGGCCCGGCTGTCCCTGCAGAGCCTGGTGACCAACCAGTTGTACGTGGATATCGATTTCCTGCCGGACCGCCCGGGCACGCTGATCGGACAAAAAACCCTCGGCTTGCCGGAAATCCCCACGGTGGCGTCCAGCAAGGACGAGATTGAAAAGACTGTGCAGAAACTGACACGAGAAGTGCGTGACCTGCCGCTAAAAGATACGGTGGAAGCCACGCTGGGCGCCATTCGCCGGGTCGATCACCTGCTGGCCAAACCCGAAACCGATGCCAGCATCAACAATCTCAACCGGACCTTGCAGGATTTGCAGCAGTTGCTCCGCCATCTCGACAGCAAGGTGGATTCCATGACCGGCAACCTGGACCAGACAAACAGGGATGTGCAGCATCTGGTGCGGCACCTGGACAGCACTGTGGGCACTTTGAACACTTCCATCGATGGTATGGTGCGGGATAGCCGGGTGCTGGTCAGCCATCTGAACAGCCGGGTCCCGCCCCTGCTTGACTCCGCCGGTGACAGCTTCAAACAGGCCCAGGGTACGCTATTGGCTATCGAAGACCTGACCGAACCCAATTCGGAGCTTTCCAACGTACTGCGCGACATGTCGGAAGCGGCCCGCTCCATCCGTCGGCTGGCGGATACCCTGGAACGCAATCCAGACAATCTATTGTACGGCCGGAAAAAATCGGAGGAACGCCGCTGATGATGATCCGGGCATCAGCAGGCAGCAAGGAGAACTCCCCAAAAAATCCGGGGCGTCGTGGCATAATGCCTACCGCTAAAGTCCCATAAATAGATGCTCCCTCGCTTTCAACTCCGCCCCCCACCCCCCCCCGTCGACCCGGCAACATTGTGTGAGTCGGGCCGGCGGGTGATTGCCACCGAGGCCGCTGCCGTTGCGGCCCTCGCCGAGCGGATCGATGCCCGCTTTGCCGCTGCCTGCCGCGTGCTGCTGGGCTGCCGTGGCCGGGTCGTCGTCACGGGCATGGGCAAGTCCGGACACATTGCTGGGAAGATCGCCGCCACCCTCGCCAGCACGGGGACGCCGGCTTTTTTTGTGCATCCGGGGGAAGCCGGGCATGGCGATCTGGGTATGATCACCCCCGAGGATATCGTCCTGGCACTTTCGTATTCGGGCGATTCTTCGGAAATCCTCATCATCCTCCCCATGCTCAAGCGGCTCGGTATCCCGTTGATCGCCATGACCGGGAACCCCCTCTCACCCTTGGCGAAAGAGGCCGAGGTGGCGCTGGACACGAGCATCACCGAAGAAGCCTGTCCACTGGGTCTCGCCCCCACCTCCAGCACCACGGTAGCGCTGGCCATGGGTGACGCGCTGGCCGTGGCCCTGCTCGAGGCGCGTGGTTTCAGCCGCGAGGACTTTGCCTTCTCGCATCCCAGCGGCAGCCTTGGCCGTCGCTTACTGATTCGCGTGAGTGACATCATGCATACCGGTGCAGCTATTCCCGCCGTGACCGAGCAGGCGGTCGTGCGCGACGCCCTACTGGAAATGACCGCAAAAAAGCTGGGCATGACCGCCGTGGTGGACTTGCACAACAAGGTGCTCGGCATTTTTACCGATGGCGATCTGCGGCGTTTGCTGGAAAAATCCATCGATATCCACACCACGCCGATCCACCAGGTGATGACACGCGGCGGCATCACGGTAGATGCCGAGCGACTGGCAGCCGAGACTGTGCGCATCATGGAAGAAAAACGCATTAACTCGCTGCTGGTCACCGATGGTGATGCACGCCTCGTGGGTGCTTTGAACATGCATGACCTGCTCAAGGCTGGAGTGGTGTGAGGACAAGCCCCCCCCCATCCCAGGACGTACTGGACCGTGCGGCGCAGATCCGGCTGCTGATCTGCGATGTGGATGGCGTTTTGACCGATGGGCGTCTGTATTTCACGCCAGATGGCCAGGAGCTCAAGAGCTTCCATGCCCGCGACGGCCATGGCATCAAATTGCTGCAGCGGACCGGCGTGGCCACGGCGGTGATTTCTGGCCGTAGTTCCCCTGCCGTGGCCTTGCGTATGAACAGCCTCGGGGTTGAGCATGTTTATCAGGGCCGGGAGAGCAAGCTCGAACCCTTCGAGGAACTGCTGGACCTGCTGCATATTACGCCGCGGCAAACCGCCTACGTTGGAGATGACCTCCTCGATCTGCCCCTGCTGCGACGAGTGGGGCTTGCCGTGGCCGTGGCCGATGCGCACTTCAGCCTGACCGGGACCGCCCACTGGATCACCACCCAGAGCGGAGGACAGGGTGCCGTGCGCGAGGTCTGCGATCTCATCATGCAGGCACAAAACACTCTGCAGGCCATCATTGAAAGCTATTACTGAAGCGCTGACCCGCCTCGGTCCGCTGGCCCGCTACCTGCTGCTGGGCTTGTTAGCACTGGGCTCCTGGTGGGCCGCCGAACGTTTTGGCCCGCCCATCGAGAAGGGAAAAAAACTGCAGCCAGGGAAAGTCGATTATTATTCTAAAGGCCTGCAACGCACCGTCATGGATGAAGCAGGTAAGCCCAAGGAAATGCTGATCGCGGACGAGTTGGTGCATTACGAGGACGAGAACCGATCAGAGCTGACCAAACCAGTGATGACCCTTTATACAAAAGAAGGACCGCCCTGGGTCATACACGCCGAAACCGCAACCCTCCCCGGCGACGGCAAGCAGATATTCCTCAACGGCGAGGTGCTGGTGCTCCGTGATGCCAACCGGGACGGCAGGACGATGCGTATCGAAACCCGCAACGCCCGGGTACGGCCGGATGATAATTATGCGGAAACGGATGAAGACATCCGTGTCATCAGCCCACCTGACTACATGACAGGCACCGGGGCAAAACTAAAATTTGGCGATGGAATCGAATATACAGTGCTAGCGAATGTCCGTAGAAAGCATGAAATACAGAAATAACGCCGGCATCGCCGCTGCCGCTGGAAAGCTCCCGAGGCAATCGTTGCTCCCTCTCGTCTTCCTGGTGCTGGCCTGTCTTGCGGCATTACCCCGTGCGGCACAGGCTCTCAGTAGTGATTCGAAACAGCCCATGTATGTCGAGTCCGACTCCGTTGTCTATGATGAAGGCAAGGGAGAAACCATCTATACCGGTAACGTGAAGGCCAGCCAGGGTAGCCTCGAAGTCACGGGTGACAAGATGATCATCAACCAACAGAAAGGCAAGGCGGATCAAATGATCATTTATGGTAACCCGGCCCGACTCAAGCAGACGCCGGATGGCGGGGGACCGGACAATCACGGGGTCGGCAAACGCGCCGATTATTTCCCCGACTCGGGAATATTAATTCTGAATGGCAACGCCATGACTTGGGAAGGTCCCAATCCGGACACCAGTGAGCACACCGTCAAGAGCGATCACATCGAATACGACACCAAGAACTCCATTTACAAGGCAGGTTCCAGCCGCTCAGGCAACCGCCGTGTGCAGGTGAAAATCATCCCCAAGGAGTCCAAGGGACAATAATCGATGTCCACCCTGACCACGCATGACATCATCAAGCGCTACCATGGCCGCAATGTGGTCGATGGCGTCTCGGTCAGCATAAACAAGGGTGAAATTGTCGGACTGCTCGGACCGAATGGCGCGGGCAAGACTACGAGCTTTTACATGATCGTCGGACTCATCAGCCCTGATACCGGCGATATCCGCCTCGATGGAGAAGACATCACTTACCTCCCCATGCATGAGCGGGCCCGGCTGGGTATCGGCTACTTGCCCCAGGAGCCCTCGATTTTCCGGAAACTGACCGTGTCGGAAAATCTCATGGCCGTGCTGGAACTCCGCAAAGAGCTGACCTATGGACAACGCGAGCTGATCATCGAGGAGCTACTCGAAGAATTCAGCGTGAGCCACCTGCGCAATCAACCCGCCATGGGGCTGTCTGGCGGCGAACGGCGACGCGTGGAAATTGCCCGCGCCCTGGCCTGTGAGCCGCGTTTCATGTTGCTGGATGAACCCTTCGCCGGCGTCGATCCAATTTCGATCATCGATATACAGAAAATCATTGTGCACTTGCGTGAGCGCGGTATCGGCATTTTGATCACCGAACACAACGTCCGGGAGACACTCGGCACCTGCGATCGCGCTTATATCCTCGCAGGGGGCAGGGTGATCGCCGAGGGTAACGCCGATGAAATAGTACGAAATGCCGAGGTCCGCCAGGTCTATCTCGGTGAAAATTTCTCCATGTAGATCGTCGAGCAGATAGCTCTGGGCTATACTGGCAACCAAGGATGGGATAGGTACGGTCTATTTGGCCGATCAGGGATCAGGACTCCATGAAACAATCGCTGCAACTCCGCATGGGCCAGCATCTGGCCATGACGCCACAGCTACAGCAGGCAATCAAGCTGTTACAGCTGTCGAGCATGGACTTGCAACAAGAGATTCAGCAGGCTCTTGATTCCAACATGATGCTGGAAGTTGCCGAGGAAGATAACACCGGAATCCCGAGTGTAGACTTGCCCGTCGTCCCTCCGGTCACCGCCGATCTGGAATACCGGGAACTCCGGGACATGGACGCCCCGGCGGATATCCCTGGCGAGCTGCCTGTTGACGTGACCTGGGATGAACTCTATGACACGCTACCCGCTGCCCCGTCAGGCGCGGCGGGTCTCGATACCGATGATTTTGCCTCCCAACGTTCATCCGGCGAGACACTGCACGACCAGCTCAACTGGCAGATGGAGATGGCTCGCTTCAGTGACCGCGACTACGCCATCGCCACGACACTTATCGACAGCATCAACGAAGATGGCTATCTGAGCGTTTCCCTCGACGATATTCAGCAAGGTTTGTCGCTGCAAATTCCATCGCTCGATTCGGATGAAATTAGGGCGGTGCTACACCGTATCCAGAGTTTCGAACCGCCCGGCATCGGGGCAGTGGATCTGGCCGACTGCCTGCATATTCAGCTAGCACAGTTGCCGAATTCGACTCCCGGCAAACGCCACGCGCTAGAGCTGGTTGACCATCATCTGGATTTACTCGCTAAAAGAGACCTCACCAGCCTCAAGGCCCAACTTGGACTCGAGGATGATGAGCTGGGCAGGGTCATTGCACTCGTTCGCAGCCTGGAGCCCAAACCGGGCCGCCTGATAGCCTCCGAGGATGCCCAATACATTACTCCGGATGTTTATGTGGTTCGGCAGGGAGCGCGCTGGACGGTCAAGTTGAATCCGGAAATTTCGCCAAAACTCAGGGTCAACCCGGTCTATTCAGGCTTGGTCAAACGGGCGGATAACAGTACCGACAACACCACCATGAAGAATCACCTGCAGGAGGCTCGCTGGTTCATAAAAAGTTTGCAGAGCCGGAACGAGACGCTACTGAAAGTCGCGCGCAGCATAGTGGATCGTCAGCAGGACTTCCTCGACGCAGGCGAAATGGCCATGAAGCCTCTGGTGCTTCGTGATATCGCGGAAGAGGTCGGCATGCACGAGTCCACCATCTCCCGTGTCACCACCCAAAAATACCTGCACACCCCCAATGGTATCTTTGAGTTCAAATATTTCTTTTCCAGTCATGTGTCGACCCAGGACGGCGGAGAGTGCTCGGCGACAGCCATCAAGGCCTATCTCAAGGAGATCATCGGTGGTGAGGATGCGCGAAATCCCCTGAGCGATGACGCCATTGCCAAAATCTTTCAAGGTCGCGGTATCAACGTGGCTCGGCGCACGATCGCGAAATACCGGGAGGCGATGAACATCTCGCCATCCATCGAACGCAAACAACTCTTTTAACATTACACAAGAGGGGAACAACCATGCAACTCAACATTACCGGCCATCAACTCCAGGTCACCGAAGCGCTCAAGAATTACATCACCGAAAAATTTTCCCGGTTCGAACGTCATTTTGACCAGGTGATGGATGTCCATGTGGTATTGGAAGTCGAGAAACTCGCCCAGAAGGCGGAAGCGACAGTCCAGGTGAACGGCGCCAAGCTGTTTGCCGAAGACACCCAGGAAGACCTCTACGCTGCCATCGACGGCCTGACTGACAAACTTAACCGCCAAATCATCAAGCATAAAGAAAAGCAACAGAATCGCTGAAATTCCGCCATGATCATTCTGGGTAAATGAGCGAACGAGGTACCCGACCGGTCAACCTCTTGCCAAAGCCTGAAAAGGTCCGCATGACACACTGTTCAAAAGGATTGCACCCGTGAATCTCATCATCGTCAGCGGCTTGTCCGGATCTGGGAAAAGTATCGCCCTTGAAACCCTCGAGGATAGTGGTTACTACTGTATTGACAACCTTCCTATCGCGCTCTTTGAACCCTTTGTGATCGATGCAATGCAGGGTAATCAGCAGGTTTACCGGAAAGTTGCCATCAGTATCGATGCACGCAGCCACGGCGAAAGTCTGCGGCATTTTCCGCAAACTCTCGAACTCGCGGCACAACTCGGCATATCCTGTCAGGTTCTATTTCTCAAAGCCGGTATCGAGTGTTTGCTCAAGCGCTTCAGCGAAACCCGTCGCAAACATCCGCTCACCGATGGCGCTCATTCCCTGACGGAGGCCATTGAGCTGGAGGAAAAACTGCTGGTACCGATCGCCAGCCGGGCGGATCTGGTCATTGACACCAGTTATACCAATGTCCATCAACTCAGGGATTTGGTGCGGGAGCGCGTCGGCGCCAAGCGCGAGCGCCTGATGTCAGTCTATTGTCTGTCCTTTGGCTATAAAAACGGGATCCCCTTCGACGCCGACTTCACTTTCGATGCCCGTTGCCTGCCGAACCCCCATTGGGAACCAACGCTGCGGCCCAAAACCGGGCGCGACCCCGAAGTGATTGCCTTTCTGGAAAACATCCCCGAGGTCAAACACTATCTGGACGATATCACGCAATTCATGCAGCAATGGGCGCCTCGCTTTGCCACCGAGAACCGCGTTTATCTCACCATTGCCATTGGCTGCACCGGGGGCCAACACCGTTCGGTTTACCTGACGGAAGCTTTGGCAACGCGACTCCAATCGCCGGACTATGATCTGCTGATTCGCCACCGGGATTTGCGATAACGGCCCCGAGCAGTGACGGCACTTCCCAATACTCCATACCCTCGTCCACACCCATCTTTGCCGAAATGGCCCGACCATACGTAATCCTTGTTTTGCTGATACTGACTAGTATCAGTCCCCTGCTCCATGCGGTTAAATCCAACCGCAAGCCTGCTTCCGAAACATCCGTCAAACCGGTGGTTCCCGCCGTCCCGAATGCGGCGATGGGTATCGCCTACCTTGCCCTCCTTCCCGCCAGCCCACCCATTCGGCCATTTTTTGATCCACTCCCCACAGATACGGGACTCCAAGGAGCGCGGCTGGGTATTCTCGACAACAACACCACCGGCCGCTTTACCCGGCAATATTTCAACCTCAAAGAGACCCTTGTTCCAGTTGATGGGGATCTCACTGCAGCCTTCAAAGGCCTGATTGCCGAAGGGTACCGCTACCTGCTCCTGGATCTTCCGGCATCCGAGATTACACACCTTGCCGCCCTTCCCGAGGGCCAGAATGTTCTGCTTTTCAATATCGCGAGCCATGATGACAGGCTGCGCGCGGCGGAGTGTAGAGCCAACGTTCTGCATCTCTTGCCTAGTGATGCCATGCGGGCTGATGCCCTGGCCCAATATCTCGCCAAGAAACGCTGGAAGAAATGGCTCCTTGTGTCGGGAACCACCGAGGAAGATCAACGTTATGCCGAAGCGCTGCGCCGATCCGCCCGCAAGTTCGGTAACAAAATCGTGGCGGAAAAGACCTGGGGCCTACGCTTCGAGAACCGCCGCACACCGGAAGCGGAAGTGCCGGTGGTTACGCAGGATGATGACCATGATGTCGTGGTCGTCGTCGATGAGCGTCTTGAATTCGGCGATTACCTGCCATATCGAACCTGGCTGCCGAGACCCGTGGTCGGAACTGCGGGTCTGATTTCGAGCGCGTGGCATTTTACGCACGAAGCGTGGGGCGCTCTGCAACTCCAGAACCGCTTCCGCGAGCAGGCAGGCCGC
Organism: Methylococcaceae bacterium; assembly: GCA_028678445.1. Taxonomy (GTDB): domain Bacteria; phylum Pseudomonadota; class Gammaproteobacteria; order Methylococcales; family Methylococcaceae; genus UBA6136. The sequence continues at coordinate 1,853 of JAJRDJ010000496.1, read as the reverse complement.
TGGATGACCGAGACCGACTACGGATCATGGCTGGCAGTACGAGCCATCGGTGAAGCCGCAACTCGAACCCGCTCGGTCGAACTGGATCAAATAAAGTCATTTCTCTTGGGTGAACAATTCTCCCTGGCTGGTTTCAAGGGGGTGCCACTCTCTTTTCGGCCTTGGGACCATCAACTGCGCCAGCCCGTGCTCCTTTCGACCGAACGCTCCCTCGTGGCCGTGGCCCCCATTGAAGGTTATCTGCATCCGAAAAATGAACTCGACACCTTGGGCTTTGATGCGCCCGAAACCGCGTGCCGATTCTGAAATTCACATCTACACACAGGCAACGACAAAAATTCTTCGCTTGAACCCGCACAGAACTTGACCCCTAGCGATTTTGACGGTTTAATGACCGACTTTACAGCTCTAGGCCAAGTAGCTCAGTTGGTAGAGCAGGGGATTGAAAATCCCCGTGTCGGCGGTTCGATTCCGTCCTTGGCCACCAATTGAAATCAAGGCTTACACTACCGTCAACCAGGGGTAAGCCTTTTTTATTGACTTCGAATCCAGCGTCGTACTTGTTCAATGAGGATTGAGTAGAATCATGAATGCTCCCCTCACAGAAGCTACAAATCCTAGCCTAGCCTTATCGAGGCTTGGTGTTGGGGCAAGCCATGAATATAATGACGCGCGTTCGACAAGGCCTGCCGCCGACGCATGATTTTAATTCTGATTCAATCCATGATGCCTCATGAACAAGGGTGACACTGATTGCAATTCACGCCGCCAGCCTCACTAAGACCCTTACCACTAGCCATTCATCAATAACTAAATGCCAAGCGGTTCTTAACTTTCCGCATGAGGCAAATAATCAACACGTCAACCGAGACAGGAAAGCAAAATGACTTTCGTAATTACCGAAAACTGCATCAAGTGCAAGTTCACCGATTGCGTGGACGTTTGTCCGGTTGACTGCTTCCACGAAGGACCGAATTTTCTTGTTATCGATCCGGACGAATGTATTGATTGCACACTCTGCGAGCCAGAGTGCCCGGCGCATGCCATCTATTCAGAGGATGAAGTCCCGGACGATCAACAGCACTTCATACAGCTTAATGCGGAATTGGCCAAAACCTGGCCCACCATCACGGAAGTCAAGGCGGCTTGTGTGGACGCCGACGAATGGAATGGCAAGCCCAACAAACTGGAGTATCTGGAGAAGTAAACCCTCGTTGCAACGTACAAAACGGCCAAGTGACCGCTTTGTCCGCTGTAGCCGGCTGAACGCCGATTCCCTGCATTTTCTATTTACTACAAGTGCTCACCGGGAGGGAATCTACGGGAAACACCAATTCAAGACCTCGCTATTCGATATTGCGGGCATGCAGCCCGCATTCCTTCTTTCCCCCATCTTCCCACCACCATCGACCTTCCCGCTCATGCTGATTGGGCAATACAGGTCTGGTGCAAGGCTCACAGCCAATACTGATAAATCCTTGGCGGTGCAGTTCGTTATAGGGGACGTCATACGCTTCGATATGGTCCCATACCTGAGTTGACGTCCAATTTGCCAGGGGATTGAATTTAATCAGTGTGCGTCCCAAACCGGCAAAAGCAGCGTCACGCTCAACCTCCCGAAGCTCGGACCTAGTCAGACTCTGGTCGCGCCGCTGACCGGTAATCCAGGCATCCAGCGTAGCCAGCTTACGGCGAAGTGGTGCTACCTTGCGTAACCCACAGCATTCTGCGTGACCATCCTGGTAAAAGCTGAAAAATCCCTTTTTGCTTACCAATTGCTCGATACCGGCGGGGTCCGGAAACAGGACTTCCACGCAGATTGAATAGCGCTCTCTCACTTGTTCGATCAGACG
>JAJRDJ010000084.1 GCA_028678445.1 Methylococcaceae bacterium | reverse complement strand
ATTCCGATACCACGTCCTTGACCCACTCGCCCCGCCGTTCACGATCCAGCAACTCCACCCGTGCCCGCATGAGCAGCACGGTGAAATAATAGAACTGGAAGGCGCCCGCCATCAGCAGCAGGGGTAACAGCATGCTCAGATGAATGGCGGGTTTGTCCATGCGAGTAACCGTGGGTCCCTGATGCAGCGTATTCCACCATTCCACCGAGTAATGAATGATCGGGATATTAACCACACCCACCAGCACCAGCACCCCCCCGGCCCGAGCGGCTGTGCGCGTGTCTTCGATGGCGGTGACCAACGCCAGGTAGCCCATGTACAGGAACAGCAGGATCAGCTCCGACGTCAACCGCGCATCCCACACCCACCACGCACCCCACATCGGCTTGCCCCAGAGGGAGCCCGTCGTCAATGCCAGAAACGTGAATGACGCCCCCAGAAGCGCCGAACTGCGAACCATCACATCGGCCAGCTTGATATTCCAGATCAGATGGATAGCGCTCAGCGCCGCCATGAAGGTGTAGACAAAAAGCGACATCCAGGCGCTCGGCACATGGACGAACATGATGCGGTAGCTCTGTCCTTGCTGATAATCCGGAGGCGCGACGAAGAGGCCCAGATACAACCCCGCCAACATGAGGATGAGGGTCAGCCCCGCCAACCAGGGAATCAGCCTGCCGGCAATTCGATAGAAATGCTTGGGGGAGGCCATCTTATGAAAAAATAACCCGATCGCGTTCCACATAGATTCAACTCAAACTAATACGCAGGGCGGCCGCTGTGGCGAAGGGCGCAAGCGTGATGGCCAGGGCCAGCAAAGCCGCCAGAAAATAAACCTGCCCATCGAATGGCAGCCCAGCCACCGCCGCCGAAACGGCATTGGTGGCAAAAATCAATACGGGGATATAGAGCGGCAACACCAGCAAGGTCAGCAGCACGCCGCCGCGACGCAAGCCGACCGTCAGGGCCACGCCAATCGAACCCATCAGGCTCAGCAGCGGCGTGCCCACCAACAGCGTCAGCTCCAGCGCCTGAATGCCTCGGGACGGCATCGCCAGCAACAGCGCCAGCAAGGGCGCCATCAATAGCATTGGCAGGCCGCTCACCAGCCAATGCGCCAGCACCTTGGCCAGCATCAGTACCGGCAGCGGTTGTGGACTCAGGGCCATCTGTTCCAGCGCCCCGTCGTCGAAATCCGAGCGGAACATGCTTTCCAGCGAGAAGAGCCCGGCCAGCAGTGCTGCGATCCAGATAACCCCCGGCGACATCGTGCGCAAGACCGCTTCCTCGGGACTCACGCCCAGGGGAAACAGCGTCACCACAATCATGAAAAACAGCAGAGGATTGACCAATTCGCCCCGGTGTCGGAATGCCAGCAACAAATCCCGGTGCACCAGCGCCCCGAAGGCGCGGAGGGGCGGCGTCATGACAACTCCAGCTTGCGCAATCCCGCACCCAGCGTCACCGCCTGGTGGGAGGTCAAAATGACCACCCCGCCGTGCTCAAGATGCTCCTCAGCCAGCGTTTTTACCAGCGAAACGCCTGCCGCATCCAGCGCCGTGAACGGCTCATCCAGGATCCACAGCACCGCTTTCAGCAACAGCATACGGGCCAGCGCCACCCGCTGCCGCTGGCCCGCCGACAGTGCGCGCACCGGAAGATCAGCCCGATGATCGAGGCGGACCTTCTCCAGCACCTCAAAAAAGCGCGAAGCCGACCCGGCAAGGCCCTGCAGGCCAATAGCGAGCTGGAGATTTTCCGCGACCGTCAGCTCCGCTTTCAGCCCCAGCGAGTGCCCCAGATAAGCCAGCTGGGCATGAAATTCCGGCCGCCGGGCCGCGATATTTTTCCCTCGCCAGTAAACCGCTCCTTCATCAGGGAGGGTGAGTCCCGACAGAATCCGGAGGAGACTGGTCTTGCCGGTACCATTGGCGCCCTCCACCTGCAGCGCCTCGCCCGCACGCAACTCGAAATTGAGGTCCTCGAACAGAGTCGCCTCGCCACGCACACAAGCGAGGCGCCGTACCTCCAGCAGGGAGACAGGTGGGACCATTCAGGGAATGAGGAAGGGGGAAAAATACATAGCGGGCGATTATCGCAGAATTACACCCTCCACAGCGTTCGACATGAGCGCTTACCCGGCTGGATGGTTCATGCCGTAAGCGTCATCAGCGTGCATGGCTGAATCCTGGGGGAGGCGCACGCGGTATACCCAGACACGGTGCATTCGGCTACTCCCTTTCCCTGTCGCTCGGAGGGCCGAGCTCCCGTGCATGACCGCCGGGTACCTCCAGCCGGATTGCCACCCGGCACCGATCCGCTACCATGCGCTATTCATTCATTCACGCTACAGCCTCACGCTTATGCACATTACCCCGGAACACCGCCGCCACGCCCAGGATCTACTCAATTTCATCGACGCCAGTCCCAGCCCCTGGCATGCCGTCGACACCCTCGCGGAACGCCTACGGGCCAGCGGCTACACCCGGCTGGACGAGCGGGAACCGTGGTCACTGGAAGCCGGTGGTCGGCATTACGTCGTGCGCGGTGGCTCGTCGCTCATCGCGTTTCGTCTCGGCGAGGCCCGCCCCGCCGAGTCCGGCTACCGCATCATCGGCGCCCACACCGATTCGCCCGGGCTGCGGCTCAAGCCCAAGGCCGCGCATGGCACCGACAGCCTGCTGCGGCTGGGTGTTGAAATTTACGGCGGGCCAATCCTCGCCACCTTCACCGACCGCGACCTCAGCCTGGCTGGACGGGTGAGTCTCCGGACGGCCGAGGGCATCGACACGCGCCTGATTCGCTTCGAAACCGCCATGGCGCGCCTGCCTAACCTGGCAATACACATGAACCGCAAGGTCAACGATGATGGGCTCAAACTCAACAAGCAGACGGAGTTGCCGCTGATCCTCGGCACACTGGAAAACGCTCTGCCGCCCGCCGAGCAATTCCTGAGTTTGCTGGCCGAGCGCGCGCTCTGCCCGCTCAGCGACTTGCTCAGCTTCGAGCTTAACGTACATGACATTCAGCCGGGCGCCTTCTGGGGAGCGGCCGGGGAATTCATCGCCGATGGCCAGATCGACAACCTGTCCTCCTGCCATGCCGGTCTGACGGCCCTGCTCCAGGCCCCTCCCGCCGTGCCTACGGCGGTTTGCGCCTTTTTCGATCACGAAGAAATCGGCAGCGCGAGTCACAAGGGCGCGGACGGCAGCTTCCTTGAGGATTTGCTGGAGCGGCTCACGCTCAGCCGTCCGATGGACGCGACCGCCCACAAGCGCGCACTGGCGCGCAGCCTTATGCTCAGCGCCGACGCCGCCCACGCCTACCACCCGAACTTTCCCGGTGCCTATGAACCCTTGCATGCCATTCAGGTCAATGGCGGCCCCGCGGTCAAAATCAATGTCAACCAGCGCTACGCCACCGACGGCCCCGCCGCTGCCCATTTCATGGAGCTGTGCCGCCGGACCGGCGTGCCCGGCCAGACCTACGTTCACCGCACTGACCTCGGCTGCGGTTCCACCATCGGCCCCATGACCGCCGCCCGCCTCGGCATTCCAACCCTCGACTGCGGCACGCCCATGTGGGCCATGCATAGCGCCCGCGAAAGCGCGGGAGTACTCGATCAACTGTGGTTTTCGGCCGTGCTAATACTGTTTCTGGTCGATGCCTGATTCCTTCGCCCCCACAGCAGCCGCTAGCCGTTAATCCGGAACAGCCACGCCGCCAACTCACCGGGGAGGGAGTCACTCGACGCGAAGATTTACTGATTGCAGCTCCAGCCGTCTATCGCCACCCGGCCTGGCTGTTGTGGATCATACTTGACCGGCACGACATGGCCCGGCTGGACCTGCGGCACATCCAGCCGCGAGATCAGCGCCCGGGTTTTGGCCTTGAAGGGTGTCCCCGGGTCGGGGTGTACTTCCAGCTCAAAGGCGACCACGGGATCGTTGTTGATGGTGGTCCCGGTATCACTGATGCCGATAATGGTTGCCGACGCCGGTTTGCCGATAGCCAGTATCTCACAGGCCTCGCCCCGACCGCTGAACTGATCAACGAGGGCAGTGCAAGCCATCAGCGCCATCGACGCCGCGATGCACACCGCTCCCGAGCAGCCTCTTACCCAATTACACGCATTCTTCATGCTGGCACCTCCGGCAACTGACTGTGGTAAATTCTGACCCTTACCTGCAGGGATGTCCCCCATGAAAAGATTACTCCTGACCTGCCTGGCCGTCCTGCTCATTCTGGAAGAATGGCTGTGGGAAAAGCTCACCGCACTGGGTGACAGGTTATCCGTCTGGCTGCATCTTCGTCAGTTTGAGCAATGGCTGGCTATGGCCAGTCCCGAGATCGCCATGGCAGCGTTCCTGCTGCCTCTATTGCTGATACTCCCGATCAAGCTTGGCGCCCTTCTGCTCGTGTCCAATGGACAAATCCTTCAGGGCATCGTGCTCTTGATCCTGGCCAAACTGTTCATGACGCTGCTCATTTCGCGCAT
>JAJRDJ010000495.1 GCA_028678445.1 Methylococcaceae bacterium | reverse complement strand
CTGGACCTTTCTGTAGCAGAAGGCGAGTTCCTGACCCTGCTGGGACCATCGGGTTGCGGAAAGACCACTGCCTTGCGGCTAATAGCCGGATTCGAGACCCCCGACTCAGGCGCCGTGCTGCTGGATGGCCAGTGTGTCAATGCCATTCCACCCGAGCGGCGCCATGTGAACACCGTGTTTCAAAGCTATGCGCTGTTCCCGCACATGACGATCGCCGATAACGTGGCGTTCGGACTGAAAATGAAGAAAACTCCCCGAGCCGAAATCGGCGACCGAGTTAAAGAGGTTCTGGAACGGGTGCAACTCACCGATTTCGGTGACAGGAAGCCTGACCAACTGTCCGGTGGGCAGCAGCAGCGGGTAGCCTTGGCCCGTGCCTTGATCAACCGGCCGCGGGTTTTGTTACTGGATGAGCCCTTGAGCGCATTGGACTACCGGCTGCGCAAGGCGATGCAGAGAGAATTGAAGGCATTGCAGCGCCAGTTCGGGCTGACCTTTATCTTCGTCACACATGACCAGGAAGAAGCCTTGTCCATGTCAGATCGGGTGGTGGTCATGCGATCGGGCATGATTCAGCAGATCGGCGCCCCGCGCGAAATCTACGAAAACCCGGTCAACCGTTTCGTGGCGCAATTTGTCGGGGAGAGCAACATCCTGGACGGCGTCGTGACCGGACTGCCGGACAGCAGCCTCATCCAAGCACACGTTGAAGGGCTGATTTACACTCTGCGGAGCGTTCGGCCTTTCTTGCTCGGCGACGGTCTGCACGTGCTGCTGCGCCCGGAAGACCTGCGAGTGTCGGTGTTATCAGAAGGTAACGTACCGGCTGGCCAATGGGGCGGGAAGATCGTGGAAAAAACCTACAAAGGCGTGACCCTGGACACCTCGATCCGGCTGGACAGCGGCAAGACCCTGCTCGCCAGCGAGTTTTTCGGCGAGGACTATCCCGCGTTCGATTATGTTCTGGGCCAACGGGTTTCGGTTGGCTGGGTACCTGGGTGGGAAACCGTGCTGCCCGCCGATGAGGATTAATCTCTTCACCATGGCCAGTATGGGCCTTCTCCCCTTATGGCTGGGTCTATTCACCCTATTGCCGACGCTGATGGTCGTGGCGGTCAGCTTCCTGCACCGCGACGAAGCCGGGCTGATTGAGTTAGTCTTGACCTTTGACAACTATCGACGTCTGCTCGATCCTATTTACCTCAAGGTATTCGGCCATTCCCTGTGGCTGGCGGGGATAGCAACACTGCTCTCTCTCCTCGTGGCCTACCCCTTCGCCTATCTCTTGTCACGCGTCAGGCCCCTATGGCGGCCAGCGCTATTAACGCTTGTCGTCATTCCTTTTTGGACTAATTCCCTGATCCGTATTTACGCGGTCCGCAGCCTCCTGGCCGCCAAAGGAACCCTTAACACTGTTTTACTGGCATTGGGTCTGATCGATGAGCCGGTGCGTCTCCTCTATACCCATTCCGCCGTCACTATCGGTTTGGTTTACGTCCTGTTGCCCTTCATGATTCTGCCGCTCTATTCCAGCTTCGAGAAGTTGGACCGGCGGCTCATAGAGGCCGCCAGGGATCTGGGTGCGAGTCGTTTTGCCACGTTTTGGAACATCATGCTCCCACTCACTACACCCGGTATTGTCGCCGGGAGCCTGCTGGTCCTTCTTCCGGCGCTAGGGATGTTCTATGTGACGGATGTGCTGGGCGGTGCCCGCGACCTCCTTATCGGCAATTTCCTTAAGGACCAGTTCCTGGAAGCCCGTGACTGGCCTTTCGGAGCAGCCGCCAGTCTGTTGGTCATCGCCTTGTTGTTCCTGTTGCTCTCTGTCTATGCGTTCAGCCGGCGCTGGCTAACTTCAGGCGCGGAGAGCGATGTTTAGCACCAAAGCCTTGTATCTGTGGCTGGTCTACGGTTTCCTGTATTTGCCAATGGCAGTGCTGGTGGCCTTCTCCTTTAACCGGTCCAAATACGGCATGCGGTGGGAAGGGCTGACCTTCGACTGGTATCGCCATCTGGGGGGCGACGAGAGCTTGAAAGACGCCGTTTGCAACTCGCTGACAGTCGCCCTGTTGGCGGCGACACTGGCGACACTGATCGGCACTTTCGGTGCCATTGGACTGTACCGCAACCGCTTCTTTGGTCGGAGTTTCCTGAACGGGTTGCTGGTCGTCACCCTGATGACACCGGATATCGTCATGGGCGTATCGTTACTCGTGCTGTTCATCGCGCTGCACATCCAGTTTGGCTTCTGGTCGCTGCTTCTGGCCCACACTACCTTCTGCCTGCCCTTCGTCACGGTCACGGTGTTCTCGCGTCTCCGGGGTTTCGACCAGGGGCTCATCGAAGTGGCGAAAGATCTTGGTGCGGGCGAGTGGCAGGCCATGTGGCACATCATTTTTCCCCTAATGCTGCCGGCCATTGCGGCAGGCTGGCTATTGAGCTTCACCCTGTCTCTGGACGATGTGGTCGTGAGTTTCTTTGTCACCGGCCCAACGTATGAGGTACTGCCCCTCCGAATTTATTCCATGGTCCGGCTGGGAGTTAAGCCCGAGGTCAACGCCATTGCAACTTTACTGTTCTCGGTGTCATTGCTGATAGTCTCGGCCTCTCAACTCTTGCTGAGAAATAGTCGGTAATGTGGCTCCCAAATCTCCTGCGCTTGCCAGTGCAAGTTAGTGAGCAACAGCGGCAGCGGGTGACTGTCCACATGTTCATTTTCTTGCTCTTAATTTTCTCCGGTACTACCCGCGCAGAACCCCCTGAAGTACGCTTCTTCAACTGGTCGGACTACTTGCCGGAGGAGATTCTGGACCGGTTCACCGCGGAAACCGGCATCCGTGTGCGCTATTCGACCTACGACAGCAACGAAGCGATGTAAGCCAATAACAAGCTTTTGCATTGACAGGGGTACGACCTAGCGATTCCTTCCACGTACTACTTTGAAATGATGACTAAGGAGGGTCTAATGCTGCCCATCGACCGGACCCAGCTGCCCGGCTTCAAGAATCTCGATCCCCGCCTGCTCGACAAGCCCTTCGATCCAGGTAACGTTTACAGCATTCCGTACCTGTGGGGTAGCACGGGCATCGTGATTAACACGGACAAGATCGACCCTGCCAAGGTGCGCGCCTGGGCGGATTTGTGGCGTCCGGAATTCAAGCAGAGCCTTCTGCTGACCAATGATATGCGGGAAGTCTTTTTCATCGGCCTGCGGATGTTGGGATATTCGGGCAACAGCACCGATCCCGGCCAGATCCGTAAAGCCTATGCAAAGCTGCAGCAATTGATGCCGAATGTGCGGCTGTTCAATTCCGATTCGCCCCAGGTTCTTTATATAACTGGCGAGGTGGACGCCGGCATGATCTGGAACGGTAATGCCTACCGCGCCCACAAGGAAGACTCGAAGCTCCGCTACATCTATCCCGCGGAAGGTTGCCTGCTGTGGATGGACAACCTGGTTATTCTCAAGGGCGCGAAGAACCAGGCACATGCCCACCGACTGCTCGACTTCCTCCTCCGCGCCGACATCGCCAAAAACATCGCCGAAACACTTAGCTATGCCTCGCCGAATGCCGAGGCGGTGAAACTGATGGATGCCGGGCTACGGCAGAATCCCGTGATTTATCCCCCCGATGATCTCATCAAGAACGGCGAATATACGCTCGACATCGGCGCTGCCACACCCATATACGTTGACTATTGGGAAAAATTGAGGTCTGGCGAGTAATGCCTCCGAGGCGCCGAGTTGAGCTATAGTCAAATCTGGTGTATGGCTAGTTTGATTTAGGCGGCGATCTGCTGCTCTTCTTCGAACTCGCTAGGCGGCTGATCGGTGACCCGCAAGCCATCCACAAAGCGAACCCCTTGCACCACGGCGGGCAAGAGCTTGAAGCCACCCAGCTTGCGCCAACTCTGCTGCGCCGTCAGCGCCAGTTGGAAAACCAGGCCCAGCAAGGTGTTCCGGGAGACACAATTCTTGGTCCGGGTCGTGCGGTGCCG
>JAJRDJ010000494.1 GCA_028678445.1 Methylococcaceae bacterium | reverse complement strand
ACAATCTGTGTGACCGGGAAAGTCGACCGGAAATTGTGCTGTTACGCCGGGCTTAGTGCCCCACGATTCCGGCAAAATTCCGGCAAGAAAAAAGCGGCCACCCAAAACATTGAGCTAACCGCTTGATTTATATGGTGGGCCCCCTCGGACTCGAACCGAGGACCAAGGGATTATGAGTCCCCTGCTCTAACCGACTGAGCTAGAGGCCCGAAACTGTTGCCTATTCGATATCGAGGAAGCTCCGGAGTTGCTCCGAACGAGACGGGTGCCGCAGTTTTCGGAGCGCCTTGGCTTCGATTTGCCGGATCCGTTCACGAGTCACGTCGAACTGCTTGCCGACTTCCTCCAGGGTGTGATCGGTATTCATGTCGATGCCGAACCGCATCCTCAGCACCTTGGCCTCCCGGGCAGAAAGGCTGGCCAGAATTTGCTGGGTACTCTCGCGCAGACTGGCCACGGTCGCATGCTCCACCGGCGACATGACCCGCGAATCTTCGATGAAATCCCCCAGATGCGAATCCTCGTCGTCGCCAATCGGAGTTTCCATGGAAATGGGTTCCTTGGCTATCTTCAGCACCTTGCGGACCTTGTCTTCCGGCATTTCCATTCTGACGGCCAACTCGTCCGGGGTGGGTTCACGGCCCATCTCCTGCAGCATTTGCCGGGAGATCCTGTTGAGCTTGTTGATCGTTTCAATCATGTGCACCGGGATGCGGATGGTGCGCGCTTGATCGGCGATGGAGCGGGTAATGGCCTGACGAATCCACCAGGTGGCGTAGGTGGAGAATTTATAACCGCGGCGGTATTCGAACTTGTCGACGGCTTTCATCAGGCCGATATTGCCTTCCTGGATCAGGTCGAGAAACTGTAATCCGCGATTGGTGTATTTCTTGGCGATGGAAATGACCAGACGAAGATTGGCCTCGATCATTTCCTTCTTGGCGGCCCGCGCCTGCAATTCGCCGATCGACACCCGCCGGTTGATGTCCTTGATGTCCTTGATGGAAATAAAGTTTTCCTTTTCGATCAGGGCCAGCCGTGTCTGTGCCTGCCTGATTTCGTTGGCATGCGCAGCCAATACGACGGCATACGGTTTGCCGGATTCAATCCATGGCGTCAGCCAGTCCTGATTGGTTTCATTGCCGATGAAAGAGGCGATAAACTCGGCGCGCGGGACCCTGGCTTTACCAACAAACAAATCCTGAATCAGACGCTCTTCTTCCCTGATCCTCTCGACGGTGCGCCTCAGGGTATCGGTGAGTTCCTTGAAGAAGATTGGGGTTTTCTTGAATCCCATGAAGCTTTCTGCCAGGGCGTCGAAGGCCTTCTGGGTTTTTTCGTGATGCGGGCCATGTTTGTGGTGCGCATTGGTCGCCGTTTTGTAGCGCTTGGCCATAATGGCCAGCTTTTCCTTGACCAACTCCGGGTCGGGACCGGTGTCCACCTCCTCAACCGCTTCTTCGCCGTTCACATCTTCGACAACAGGTGGCACCTCAACCGGTGCGTTATCGGCATTAGGGTCGTAGAAGTCGGAAATCAAGTCCGACAGCCGTACCTCGCCTTTTTCAACATTCTCAAAGGCGGTCAGGAAGTGGTTCACTGCTGCCGGGAAGCGAACCAATTCGTTCGCGGCGAGGTTAATCCCCTGCTCAATACGTTTGGCAATTTTGAGCTCACCCTCGCGGGTGAGCAGTTCGACGGTGCCCATTTCACGCATGTACATGCGGACCGGGTCGGTGGTGCGACCGAGTTCACTATCGACGGATGAAACCAGCGCCGCCGCCACTTCAGCCGCTTCCTCCTCATCATCTTCCGTAACCACCGCTGTCTCGGCGATGGTATCGGTGTCAGGCCGATCTTCATGGACCTCTATACCCATATCATTGATCATGCAGATGATTTCCTCCATCTGCTCGGGATCGACAACATCCCCGGGCAGGTGGTCGTTCACCTCAGAATAGGTGAGAAAACCCTGCATCTTGCCCTTGGCAATGAGTTCTTTTAAAGATTGTTGCTGTTCGAGATACATCAACTAACCCGTGACATCAAAATGGTCGCGAACTTTGTAGTATAGCCTAAACACTGCCCAATTCAAAAAGAGACGTGCTGTTAATAGCGATCCAAAATCAGGTTTGCGATGCCTACGCAAGAGGTAAGGCGCGCCCGCATTGCTCGAATTCAATGCACCGTCAACTGCTTGAGTTCCATGAGCTCATCGACCGTCAACTTCTCGCGGCGGGACTTCTGTATCAGGCTGTCGAGACGATTCTCCCTCACCTGATCCTCGGTGAGATGGCGAAGATGATCAAGGAATGTTTCGACGACTTTGCCTTCTGCCACTTGTGGATTCCAGGCCAATAGCTTGGCGATTACGCCCGCCTCCGGCCTTCCCCGAAAGCCCTCGAATAGACCACCTGAACTTATGTGTGGATGCATGTGCAGGAATTCAATAACGGTCTGTAACAGAGCGCCTTGGTGATCAAGCTGAGCGAGTGTGCTGGCGGCCGACGAATCGATGTGTTCCACGAGCTGAGGGTTCTGCAACAGCAGAGCGAGAAATGTCCGCAACGCCGACGGTCGTCCAGTTGCGGTCTCGGACTGCCCCCGCCTTGGAGGCCGCGAGCCATCCGGGACTACACCGTGGCTTTGTACAGAGTGCCCACTCAGCGCCTCCAGCCGCTGCTCAATCATGTCGCGAAAGACCCCGCCTGGTAGCTTCTGGATCATTGGCCGAGCTTTGTCGACCAGCACCGCGCGCCCCTCAATGGTTGCAGAATTAAGGCTCTTGCTCAGGTGCTCAAAGAAATATTCGGAAAATGCCTGCGCCGCATTGATGCGCGCCAAGAAAGCATCCGTGCCTTCCTCCCTGATCAGCGAATCGGGATCATGCCCTTCGGGCAGCATCAGAAAGTGAAGCTGACGGCCTTCGCGCAGATGCGGGAGACTGGACTCGAGCGCCTTCCAGGCCGCGTTTTTACCTGCCATATCGCCGTCAAAGCAAAAGACAATATTTTGCGTATAGCGAAACAGCAAACCCACCTGGTCGCCCGATGTGGCCGTACCCAGTGTGGCAACGGTATGCGGGATGCCGAACTGGGCTAGGGCAATAACGTCCATGTACCCCTCGACGACCACAATACGTTCCGGCCTGCGCACTGCCTGCAGAAGTTCAAACAGACCGTAAACCTCGCAATGCTTTCTGAAAACGGCCGTCTCGGGAGAATTGAGATACTTGGGGACGCCATCACCGATGATGCGGCCGCCAAAGCCGACGATGCGGCCGCGACGATCACGAATGGGGAATACAATTCGATCCCGAAACCAGTCATGGCTCCGACCCGGTTCCTTTGTCGACCTCAGCCCTGCCGAGTCCAGCATTCCTGCCGGCCACTCCGCTGGCAAATTGTGTGCCCCGGGCGGGGCATAACCCAGCCGGTACCGCAGCGCGAGCTCACCGCTTACCCCACGCTCACGCAGATAATCGACGGCGCGCTGAGCGGCAGGGTGGGATTTCAGTTGCTGCTGGTAAAAACGGCAGGCCTGATCCTGAATCGCGAACAGCGGTAGGGTCGCTGCCGCGGTTTCCTTGTTGCCGGGGCCCGTGCCCTGCTCGCTGGGCACGGTGAGCCCAAGGGCATCGGCCAGGGTTTCGATGGCCTCGGGAAACGTGAGTCGGTCGTAATCCATCAAAAAACTGATGGCCGTACCGCTCGCGCCACAGCCAAAGCAGTAATAGAATTGCTTGTCGCGATTGACGGAGAAGCTGGGTGTCTTCTCGTTGTGAAACGGGCAGCGCGCCATATAGTTGCTGCCTGAGCGCTTGAGCGGTACCCGGGATTCGATGAGATCAACCAGATCCGTTCTTGCCAACAAATCCTGGATAAAGTGCTCGGGAATTTTGCCGGCCATGAGAGTATCGCCAACAAGGTTATGGGGCAGACGTGCCGCCCGACAGAGGACACGTCAAGTGCGCGCTGCTACCTCAATGATCGACTCGGGGCTATCGAGTGACTCCATATTTCCTGAGCAGGTGCCTGTTTCAAACGCCAAGTAGGCTTTTCACCCGAGCGCTCACCTTT
>JAJRDJ010000493.1 GCA_028678445.1 Methylococcaceae bacterium | reverse complement strand
GATGTATGGAAGAATAGATCACAGCGCGACCACACGGTACTTGATACTGCCCTTCAGGCGTCCGACCGCCATGCCGAATTGTCGCACCCAGCGAGCACGGGTGCGCCGACGCAGCAGCTGCGGGATCTGTCGGAGCAAGCGCCACCAGTTCCGTGCACCGTCCTTCCAGGTCTTCTTCGCGATACCCTGGTCGAGGAACTTCTTGTACAGCAGCACGGCGTACTCACCGTAGCGCATGAACTGCTTGAAGGCCACCCAGAGACTGTTTCGAACGCGGTAGTGCACGACGGCATCCGCCACGAAGTGCAGTTCGGCCCCGGCCAGTTGCGCGCGCCAGCTGTAGTCGACATCGTCCATGGCGAACAAGGTCTCGTCGCACCCGCCGATGGCCTCGTGCAGTGACTTGCGTATGCCCATGTTGCAGCCGATCGCGTGCGGCATGAGCGGCAGGAAGTCCCAGACCCGGGCGGAGGTGCGCGGCTCCTGACGGACACCCGGGTTCACGTTCAGCTTGTCGTATTCCGCCACCCCGGTCAGCAGATCGTAGTGGGCAAAGGCCCGCGCCATGGCCTCGAGCCATCCGGGCGCAACCACGTCGTCGGCATCGCAGAACAGCAGAAATTCGCCGGTCGCCGCTTCCGCTCCCCGATTGCGGGCATAGGAGACACCGCGTCCCCCGGAAGCATCGATCATCCTCAGGTTGGGAACCTTGCTCTGAAAAGCCCGCACGACGCTGCCGGGATCATCGTTGGAGCCGTTGTCGACGACGATCACTTCCCAGGGCTCAGCCAGGCGCTGCTTCGCCAGGCCGTCCAGCTGATCACCGAGATATTGGGCAGAGTTGTAGCAAGGAATGACGACGCTGTATTTCATCGCGGCGCTACTTGTGAATGAACCAGACGTCCTGACGGTCGTCCTGGTAACGCTTGTACAAGCTGTGAACGGGTTCGCCCGTGACTACGCGCCGGCGGAAGCGCTCGTAAATGGTATGGTTGAACACGGCCATGTTTAGATTCACTGCCTGTTGCTCGGGATCCAGCAATTCGAACTTCCTGATCATGTCCTCGAGGAACTCGAGGCAGATCTGGTAGCTTCCTCCGAGTATGCCGGCACTGTAGACCGGATTGCTCCGCCAGCGAGACAGTTTCAGCCGGAAATCCTGCTGGCCCTGGTTCAACAGATAGAACCGGCGCTGCATCCACTTGTTCTCGCGCATGTCCATTCCCTCCGAACCAACGTAGACCCGGTCCACGCGCAGGTTCCGGAACGGGTTCTGCGCAACCGACAGATCGTTGCCGTCGGTCATGAACACGTTGCAAATCTCGGGGTGCGCCAGCAGGTAATCGCGCCAGATGTAGAAACGGTAGTCGTTCAGCGAACGGGAGAACTTTTCGGGAGGAACGTATTCGAATCGGATCCGGTCGGTCTGATAACGCTGCACGAAGGCGTCGGTGAGACCGTCGTGAAATACGACGCCATACAGTCCGAGGCGGACCATCGAGAAGTACCAGGGTCGGATGTACGTGATGTCGTCGCTTGGGGCGTGAACCTTCCGCAGCGGATCAGCCTGATTGAAGAAGTACGTCGTGAAAACGACGTTGTGAGGGCTGTCAGGATCGACCTGGCTCAACCGGGAACTGAGGATTCCTGTCATCAATCTCTTCGCCGAAATCTGCCAGCGCATGGAGCCTGGAACCCTGTTCTCAACCTGCGCGTCCATCCGGGCCCTCGGTGCTGGCGACTCACTCAGGGCTGCAAAAGTACCGCATTTGAGGGTCGGGCATGTTAGGGAATTGTGCCACCCGTGTCAGTACCCATTGACCGCGGCCTGGCGTCGCGCGAGATCATTCCACCGACAGGAATGCTTCACCGCGCTACACCCACTCACTGCGCGCGCCAGAACTCACTTCTGGCGCAAGAAATGTCCAGAAAAATTACGGAATTGGCGATTCCTGAGCGAATCACCCTGCAAGGCGGCCCAATCGAGCCAGTGGCATACATTGAACTGTGCAACTGCCCACAAATATGCCACCGAGGTCACATGGGCCATTGATAGACTTCGTAATCGCGTCGTTCCGCGAGGTCGTCCCGCAGAGTCCTCGCCGCGAATGACCAGACCACGATACCTTGAGCAGATGATTCCAGACTGATTTCGGGCGCCGCTCGAGCTTCCACGGAGCTTTCCATGAACTACCAGGGACGCGTCTCTCCCGGCACAGCGCAGGGCGATCCTTCCCCGATCGAGACTCCTACGCTTTCCATCGTCATCCCCGCGTTCAACGAAGCGGAAGGTCTCTCGCATCTCTACCAGCACCTGGGGTCGTCGCTCTCGGAGACAGCCGTCTCGTGGGAGGTACTGTTCGTCGACGATGGCAGCAAGGACAAGACGTGGAACGAGATCTGCCGCCTCTGCGAAGCCGACGGGCGCGTTCGGGGACTGCGGCTTTCCCGCAACTTCGGACATCAGAGCGCGCTGCTCGCGGGGCTCGCGCATGCCCGGGGCGATGCCGTGATCTCGATGGATGCTGACATGCAGCACCCACCTGAACTGATCCCCGCACTGGTGGACGCATGGCAAAAGGGCGCGAAAATCGTCAAGACGGTGCGTATCGATCCGGAGGACCTGTCGTGGTTCAAGCGCGTCACGTCCAACGGCTATTATCGGCTCTTCTCGTTTCTGAGCGGCGTGGAGATCAAGGAAGGCATGGCGGATTTCCGGCTCATGGATCGCCAGGTCCTCGACAACCTGCTGCAGTTCAAGGAGGAAGGACTGTTTCTGCGCGGAATGGTCCAGTGGATGGGCTATCCGAGCGTGGAGATCCCCTTCGAATGCGGGCCGCGCTTCGCCGGAACCACCAAATACTCCCTGCGCAAGATGCTCCGTCTGGCCTGGCATGGCGTCAGTTCGTTCTCCCTCGTGCCATTGCGGGTCGCGATCATGACCGGACTGGTGTC
>JAJRDJ010000492.1 GCA_028678445.1 Methylococcaceae bacterium | reverse complement strand
TTGCTCATTGGCTTTTCCTCGTGCAAGGTCGCCGGTATTACTGGACGACACTGGATAATATTCAGGCCGTTGCTGTTATCCATCGTCTGGTACTATATAGGATATCATGAGGCTTTCTTTTACCGCGGCAAGAGCGCGGGATTTTTCGTGTTCGTCTGATCTCATAAGGAGGAGACCATGAAAGTGCTTGTGGTTTATTACTCGATGTACGGTCACGTGTATCAGCTGGCAAAGAGCATTGCGGCGGGAGCCGCTTCCATCGAGGGCGCAAACGTGGAAATCCGGCGTGTCCCTGAAACTCTGCCGCGGGAAGTCCTTGAAAAGATGGGCGCCCTGAAAACGCTCGAGGCCCAGAAAGACGTGCCTGTTTGCACGGTAAGTGAATTGGAAAGCGCGGATGCGATCATCTTCGGAACACCTACCCGCTTCGGAAACATGTGCGGGCAGATGCGGCAATTCCTGGATGCCACCGGCGGCTTGTGGGCGAGAGGGGCGCTGGTCGGAAAAGTCGGCAGCGTCTTCACGAGCTCGGGCACTCAGCACGGCGGGCAGGAATCGACAATTCTCAGCTTCCATATCACACTGCTGCACCAGGGGATGGTGGTGGCCGGGTTGCCGTATGCTTTTCAGGGACAGACGCGCATTGATGAGGTAACCGGCGGCTCGCCCTATGGCGCCTACACAATCGCCGGGCCGGATGGAAGCCGCAAACCAACGGAAAACGAGTTGGCCGGCGCGCGGTTTCAGGGGGAGTACATCGCCAGGCTGGCCAAGAAGCTTGCGGGGTAAGGGCTGCGCCTTCGTCCCGATATCAACATTTCTATGAGGGTTGAGTAGGGTGGCTCCGGTCCAATTGCGCGGCGGCGGCATAATCCAGAAACCAATGCAGAGAGCCGAGCCCGGGAGTCACCATTGCTGCGGGCAGATCTGCATCTTTCTGCCCGAGTTGACCCATCACCCGGGCCACCGGGACAGCCTTGTGATCGCCGAGGACAAGAAAAAACACACGGTGGGCCGCGTTGATAGTGCGCAGCGACAGCGAGACCCGATGGATCGGCGGTAGAGGACTCCGAGTTGCAATGACGGTCCTGGATTCCTCGCGCAGTCGGGGCGTGCCTGGAAAGAGCGAGGCGGTATGCCCATCCTCGCCCATGCCCAAAAGCACGCAATCCAATGGCTCTTCACCAAGGACCTGCGCGTATGCCGCTGCGGAACGTTCCGGGTCTAGAGTGCCGTCGATAGGAAATATGTTTCCTGCCGGTATGGGCACATGATCCAGGAGGGATTCCCGCACCATGCGGTAGTTGCTCTGCGGATCATCGGGCGGCACGCAGCGTTCATCGCCCCAGAACAGGCGCATACGGCGCCAATCCAGCAAATCGGCGGCACCAGGCTGAGCGAGCCGCCGATACAATCGTCCCGGCGTGCTGCCGCCTGCGAGCGCCCACCGGTAGCAGGCTTGCCGGCCGAGCGTTTCGTGGATATCGGAAACCAGGTAGTCCGCAAGGGCTTCAACCACCGCGCCCTCGTCCGGACATTTCAATATATGGGCCATATTCCTAAAAATTCTCAAACAGCTCCTTCTCGGAAATTGCCAGGCGATCGGCTTCCGCAGGACCGCGCGTCCCCGCAGCATAAGGGTAAACTTTGTATTTCCAGCGGAGCAGCGGATCATACAGGTTCCAGGCTTCCAACACCTCATCGGAATGGACAAACAGCGTCTGGTCGCCTTTCAGCACATCGAGCACAAGTGTCTGGTAAGCCTCCGGTATATCGTCGAAGATATCCCTATATTTGAAGGATAGAGGGATCTGTTTGACGTCCGACGGGGATCCTGGCTTCTTGACCCCGATGTGCAAAGAGAAACCCTCATCGGGCTGCAGCGTCAGAAGCAGAGTGTTGGGCTTTACAGCGCACACTCCGTCCACGTCGAACATGCAGACCGGGGCATTTCTGAACTGCACGCCGATGCGTGTCAGTTGGCGAGGCATCCGCTTGCCGGTGCGAAGGTAGAACGGCACTCCCTGCCAGCGCCAGTTCATGATTTCAACTTTGAGCGCGGCAAATGTCTCTGTGGTTGAGCTTGCGCCCACGCCAATTTCTTCAAGATAGCCGGGTACAGGCTGGCCGCGGATGGCCCCCTTTGAATACTGGCCAAACGTCACGTCTCCTGGCAGAATCGGCGCCATAGATCGCAGCACCTTGATTTTTTCGTAACGCACCGAATCGGCGCCGATCACGGGGGGCACCTCCATGGCAAGGAGAGTCAACAGTTGGGTCAGGTGATTCTGGACCATGTCCCGCAGCGCACCCGCCTTGTCGTAGTAGCCCGCCCGTGTGCCGACTCCGAGCTCTTCGGAAACGCTGATCTGAACGGAATCGATGTGATCGCGATTCCAGAGAGACTCGAAGATGGGGTTACCGAAGCGGAAGACCAGCAGGTTCTGCACGGTCTCCTTACCCAGGTAGTGGTCGATCCGGTAGACCTGGTCTTCGGCAAAATATTTTCGGATGAGACCGACAAGCTCACCGGCGGATGCCCGGTCGTAGCCGAATGGTTTTTCGATTACGATTCGAACCCATCCGCTGCTTTGGTTCATGCCCGCGCTGGCAAGCCCTGACAAGGTGTCTCCAAGGGAGGCGGTGGGGATCGCAAGGTAAAAAGTGCGGTTTGCAGGGAGACCATGCTGTTGTTCGAGAAGCTCCAGGCGGGCTCTAAGCTGCGTGTAGTCTGACGGCGCGCCATTCCCGATGGTCTGATAGTGAAACCGTCTGTTGCAGAATCCGGCGATTTCGTCCGCCCGGAGTCCCGAAGCTATCATGCTTTCCATTGCCAGGTCGCGGAACGACGCATCGTCCTGTCGAGTGTCTCGGGCTATACCAAGCACGTGTAAATTGTCGGAAAGACTCAGGCTGGCCGCCAGGCGTCCGATAGCGGGCAACAGTTTCCGCCGCGACAGGTCTCCGGTACCGCCGAATATGATGAAAAGGCTCGGTTCCACTTGCTTGTTGGCCATAGTGAAAAACCTCTAAGGATCGGTTCAATGCGTAAGCAGTAGCCTACACACCAGGATCTATAGATAGGAGTATACGCCTACCTTCTCATGAAAATGACATTGGACGATTAGAGATTCTT
>JAJRDJ010000491.1 GCA_028678445.1 Methylococcaceae bacterium | reverse complement strand
CGCCTGCGCAGATGGCGATCTATATAGATCAATGAGATGGGTTCATAGGTTGGGTTATTTTTGGCCAAGATGGCGGGGGGAGGCGTGAAGATGGGGTAGGGGTGCGATGGCCGCCCCGGCTGCTTCGGGTTGTAGCCGACCACCGCGCCTTCCTGTTTGCCATGCTAGCGCTTGATGGTGGTGTCCACATCCAGTACCACGCGCTTTCAGCAAGGGCAGCACACGGCGCTCCATGAGCTCCCGCCACCAGACAATGCCATGCTCCTCCTCAATTACTCCAGCCCCCGGCGCAGAGCATCTCGTGCTCTGTGTGGGGGGAATCAACTTCATCGGCTATCTGGCACTTGCCCCGACTATCTTTACGGTGACCTGAGCGCAACCGGAGCGAGTGTCCTCGTGGGGCTGGTGTCAGCCTTGGTGGATAACATTCCGGTGATCTACGCGATCCTGTCGGTCCATCCGGAGATGTCGCATGGCCAGTGGTTGCTGGTAACGCTGACGGCCGGCGTCAGGGCAGCGACAGCCTCTTGTCGGTGGGGTCCGCCGCCGGCGTGGCACTGATGTTCCAGGCCAAGAGGATTTTCACCTGCATGACTCATCTGCGGTGCGCACCGGCCATTCTGCTGGGTTATTTGGTCGCCATCGCGGATAGGGGGCACATTTCATGATCAACGTGGCACTGCTATGAGAGCTCGCCTCTCCGCGCCGGGCCGTCCGGCCGTTTTTAGCGGCAGGGCGCCCGCCGGGGGTTGCCCAATGGTTCCGAAATCCACCGTATTGACGAGCAAGCCGGCGGCCCGCAGGGCGTCTATTTCGGCCTCCGTTTCCGCCTGGCTGAGATCGACATGGGTCAGCCGCACCTCGGTACGGGAGCGCGTGGCATCGAGCAGTTCCAGGAGCGAGCCCTTGCCAAACCGGTAGGCGGCCTCGCCCATCGCTTTCAGGTCACCCAGCTTCCCTAGCACGTCCCTCTCGAAACGGGCACGGGTTTCCTGACGACGGGCCAGCAAAGCGGCCGCGCGGTCCACCGCGCCCCGTGTCTGCGCGGTCACCACGTCCCGCTCCACCGCTGCTTTTTGCCGCTCCGTGGCGGCCCGCGCCATGCCGCCCTGACCATAATCGAAGACCGGCAGTTCAACGGAAAGGCCGCCAAAAATAGCATGTCCCCAGGGATTCTCGGTAAAAGCCGAGCCGAACATGAGTGAGGGCACCGGCCAGCGTTCGCTGCGGGCGCGATCCAGGCCGGCTTCCGCCGCAATTTCGCCGCGCCGCGCGGTTTCGATTTCGGGATTGGAGCGCTCGGCTTCCGCCCAGAGTCTGTCGGGATTGGCGGGCACACCCAGCGGTTTCAGGGTACCCAGGGCTTCGGGGTTCCAGCCCGGCAGCCCCAACGCCACACCCAGCTCGCCGGCGGTGCCGAGGAGATCATTCCGGGCATTTTCCAGCCGCGCCGCTACGTCACGGGTTTCCAGATCAATCCTCAGCACATCATAGCGGCTGGCGTTACCCGCCTGCTCCCGTCCCGTGACCAGATCGGATAAGTGCCGCATGTCGTGGTGCGTCTCGTCGAGGATGGCGATGCGTTCCCGGCCAGCGAGCAGTTTCACAAAGAGCCGCCAGATGTCGTAGGCCAGGGCGGAGAAATCCGCCTCGACGCTGGCCTCGGTCATTTCCACCTGCTTTTCGGCCGCCTCGACCCGGGCACCCAACTGGCCGGACGCCAGTACCGGCACCTCGAGGATGATCTCGCGCTGCGTCCTGCCATCGTACATGGTGTTGGTCTGACTCATCAGGCTGAAATTACCGATATTCAGACGCGGGTTGGGCATCACCCCGGCGGCCTCGACTTCGGCGCGCGACCTTTCGATGCGCTGCTTCAGGGCCGAGTAGCGCGGGCTTTTTTCCCGGACGATGTTGAGCAACTGCTGAATAGTCACGGCCTTGGGCAGCGTCTCGGTCTCGACGGCATGACCGGCCGGAGCAAGGGCCAGCAGCGCGAGCATCAGCAGTCCGCGCCAACGGCATGGGCGTCCCGGCCGCGGGTCCAGCACGCGATTGAATTTCATGCCGGCGTCTCCGGGAACGTCTCTTCCTCACCCGGCTCGATCAGCCGCTTGGGCGCCAGATAGGAATAAATCACCGGCAACACGAACATCGCCACGAAAAAGGTCGTGAACATGCCGCCGACGATCACCACGGCAAAGGGTTGCTGGGTTTCGCTGCCGATGCCGGTCGATACCGCCATGGGTAATAGCCCCAGCAGGGCCAGCATGGACGCCATCAGCACCGGCCGCAGCCGGTCCGTGGCGCCTTCCAGGATGGCCTCCCGGAGCGGCATCCCGGTTCGCCGCCGCTCGCCGGCGGCGCTCAATACCAGCAGGCCCATCAGCGATACCTGACCGAGCAGCGCGATGAAACCGATGGCCGCGCTGACCGACAAGGGAATGCCGCTCAACAACAGCACACACACCCCGCCGGCCATGGCGAAAGGTGTCGACAGCAGAATGGCGAGGGCTCTGGCCGCCGATTGCAGGGCGGTATAGAGCAGGCCAAAGACGATGAGCACGGCAATCGGCACGACCACCGCCAGCCGGCCCATCGCCCGCTGCTGGTTTTCGAATTCTCCGCCCCATTGCAGGAAATGTCCGTCCGGGACGATGAGGTTTTTGGCCACCACACCCATGGCATCGTGGACGACCGAACCCAGGTCGCGTCCCTCGACATTGAACTTCAACGCCAGGAATCGGCTGTTGGCTTCGCGCTCGATGGAGGTACGACCGCTTTCGATGGTCAGGGCGGCGATCTCCCGGAGCGGGATCCGCCCGCCCGCTGGAGTCGGGACCATCAGCCTGCCGATCTGCTCGATATCACCGCTCTCATGCCGGGACACGATGACCCGCACCGGAACCGGCCGCTCGGCCTGCCACAGTTCGGTGAGGACGCGGCCGGCCAGACTGGTTTCCAGCGTGTCCTGCGCGCTATCGACCGTGATGCCCTCACGAGCCAGGGCGTCGCGATCCAGCCTGATCTGCAACTGCGGCACGCGGGATTCCCGGTACAGGTCCAGGTCGATAATACCGGGCACATTCTTTAACGCGCTTTTTGCCTGCTCCAGCGTGATGCGCATCTTCTCCAGCTCGGGGCCATAGATTTTCAGCACCACCTTG
>JAJRDJ010000490.1 GCA_028678445.1 Methylococcaceae bacterium | reverse complement strand
CGCCGAGCCATGGGCAGTCCATCGTGAAATATGATAAAGGCTCCAAGGGGGCGCTAGCCTATCTGGCGCTGGCCGAAGAAATTATCAGGCGCAATCAATCATGATCCGTTGTAGCTACGAAAGTAAAAAGGCATGACCGTCAAGAAGAGAGGTCTGGGGCGCGGACTGGACACCCTCCTGGGGGGTGCCAGGCTGGAGGGCTTGGCCGAAAGGCTACGGATGATAGCCCTCGAGAGATTAGCGCCAAGCGCCTTCCAGCCGCGCAAGGAGATCGATCCGGGCCGGCTGCAGGAATTGGCGGATTCGATCAGCGCTCAGGGTGTTGTGCAGCCGATTGTGGCCCGTGAAGTGGAAGGTGGGCGCTTCGAGATCATTGCCGGAGAACGGCGATGGCGAGCGGCACAGATGGCGGGTCTGACCGAAATCCCGGTGATTGTGCGCAAGGTTTCGGATCAGGCCGCATTGGCCATAGCGCTGATCGAGAACATTCAGCGGGAGGATTTGAACGCCATGGAGGAGGCGGAAGCGCTCAAGCGGCTGCTGGATGAATACCGGATGACGCATCAGCAGCTCGCTGATGCGGTTGGCAAATCGCGGGCAACCATAACCAATCT
Source organism: Methylococcaceae bacterium (assembly GCA_028678445.1). GTDB lineage: Bacteria > Pseudomonadota > Gammaproteobacteria > Methylococcales > Methylococcaceae > UBA6136. Next base: position 7,523 of record JAJRDJ010000490.1, on the reverse strand, counting down.
GCTGCGCCTTAACGAGTTGCATCCCGAAGTCAAAACCTTGCTCATGTCCGGCGCGATCGAAATGGGGCATGCGCGCGCCTTGCTAGGGCTTGAGCTCGCGCAACAGCATGCGACGGCCCGTCGCATTGTCGAACGGCAGCTAACGGTCAGGGCGACGGAGACGCTGGTTCAGACTCTGCGGGAAGGTGTCATTACAGCCGATCCCGTCAGATTTCCAGTCCATGACCCGGATATCAGGCGTCTTGAAGATGACATGTCCTCACAGATTGGAGCGCGGGTCGTGATACGCCATGGCAAGAAAGGCTCCGGTCAGATCATCATCAAATACAGCAGTCTCGACGAACTTGATGGTGTGCTCGGTCATTTCCGGAAAGACATTGAGCGTTGATCTTCAATGCGGTCACTGATATGATTCGGCGCAATTTGCACCGGTAAACTGAATGGCCGCCAGGCGGTTTTTTGTTGTGGTGCGGTGGGTGTTGTTGGCGCAACTGCTCGCTGCATTGATCGCAGGGCTCTTGGGTTGGACGATGGCAGGAGGTCTGAGCGGCATATCGGCCTTGCTGGGCGGATTCATTGCCTTCTTGCCGAATCTTTACTTTGCATGGAAGCTGGGTGTGCGTGATGATCGGCGTACCGCTAGGCAGGTGGTGGGTTCCCTTTATGGAGGCGAGCTTATCAAGTTGCTGATGACGGCGGTTCTTTTTGCCGCCATTTTCCAGGTTCCCGGCGTACGGATGCTTCCGCTTTTTGGCGGCTACATTATGGGTTTGACTGTTTTCTGGTTCGCGCTTTTGGTGCGTGGGGTAAATTTGTAATGGGTGACGAGCATGGCAAGTGAAGCGCATAGTGGCGGCGGAGCCACCGGTTATATTGTCCACCATCTGACCCCCCTGTCGGTAGGTGAAGGATTCTGGACGCTGCACATCGACACCCTGTTTTTTTCGGTCGTACTGGGCGGCTTTTTTCTTTTACTTTTCAAGCGGGCAGCCGATAACGCGACCGCGGATATACCGGGCCCATTCCAGAATTTCGCCGAAATGCTGGTTGAGTTTGTCGACACTCAGGTAAAAGATGCTTTCCATGGCAAAAGCGCGCTGATTGCCCCATTGTCACTCAGTGTTTTTGTATGGATCTGGCTCATGAACTTCATGGACCTGATACCGGTGGACCTGTTCCCCTTGATCGGCTCCGCGATGGGGCTTGAGTACCTCCGCGTGGTGCCGAGCACGGATCTCAACGCAACCTTCGGAATGTCGATATCGGTGTTCTTCCTGATTCTGTTTTATAGCATCAAGGTCAAAGGCGGCGTCGGATTCGCCAAGGAAATGCTCCTGAGTCCCTTCGGGAAGTGGATGATTCCTTTCAACCTACTGCTAAAATTGGTGGAAGAGATCGCCCGTCCGGTTTCGCTGGCATTGCGTCTCTTCGGGAACATGTACGCGGGTGAGCTGATTTTCATCCTGATCGCGCTACTTCCCTGGTACATTCAGCCGCTACTGAGTTTTCCGTGGGCGGTTTTTCACATTTTGATCATTACGTTACAGGCCTTTATCTTTATGGTGCTTACCATTGTGTATCTGAGCCTGGCGCACGAAGACCATTAACCTACTTTCTTTTCATCACTGCTCGATCCTCTGGAGGAACAATGGAAATTGCATCAATCGCCAATGTACAAGGCCTGACCGCCATCGCAGTCGGTATCATACTCGGCGCGGGCGCGCTGGGGACCGCTATTGGCTTTGGTATTCTCGGCGGGAAATTTCTGGAAGGGGCCGCACGCCAACCGGAGCTGGTGCCACTTCTCCAGGTCAAGATGTTCATCGTCGCCGGTTTGCTTGACGCCGTGACCATGATTGGTGTGGGTCTGGCGCTGTTCTTCACCTTTGCCAACCCCTTCCTGTCGGCCCTCAAGGGTTAATCCCCGGCAAATTGAATATTGAGCGGCGAACCGACTATATGACTATATGAGGAAAGTGCTGTGAATATCAACGCAACACTGATCGGCCAGATGATCACGTTTGCGCTTCTGGTGTGGTTCACCATGAAGTATGTATGGCCGCCCCTGATGCAGGCCCTCGAAGAACGCAAGAAAAAAATTGCCGAAGGCCTGGCCGCCGCCGAACGAGGTCAGCAGGAAATGGGTCTTGCCGAAAAGCGGGCCACGGGACTCCTGCGTGAAGCCAAGGAACAAGCCGCCGAAATCGTCAGTCTCGCGCAGAGGAGGGCCGGAGAGGTCGTGGAGGATTCCAAGGCAACGGCCAGGGAAGAAGGTGAGCGGATTGTCGTCGCTGCCCGGGCGGAGATTGACCGCGAAGTCCAGAAAGCCAAGGAAGGGTTGCGGAAACAGGTGGCAGCCCTGGCAATCGGTGCGGCTGAGCAAATCCTCAAGCAGGAAGTCGATCAGAACAAGCACAAGCAAATCATCGATAACCTCGGCAAGGCGCTGGGCCAAAGCTGATGAGTGAATTGAGCACATTGGCTCGCCCTTATGCTGTGGCGGCATACCGGCGCGCCAAGGAAACCGGAACCACCGATAAGTGGGCATCTGAATTATCGTTCCTTTCCGCCATCATGGCGGACGAGCGACTCCAGCAGGCAGTAGCCAATCCCAAGGTCAGGCGTGTAGCCCTGGTGCAGTCGTTTTTAGATCTCTGCGAAGGGCATCTTGATGGGGAGGGGCAGAATTTTGCGCGTCTACTCATTCAAAACCACCGCTTGGCTCTAATCGGTGATATCGCTCAGATGTTTGGCCAATATCGGGCAGATGACGAGGGTTACATCGATGTCGACGTGGCATCGGCCTATGAATTGTCCGCTGAGGAACAGCAGAAGCTGGCGGGTACCCTCGATGGAGCGCTGGGGAAGCGCGCAAAACTCAAGGTGAGCATCGATCGGTCCCTGATTGGTGGCGTTTATATTCGTGCCGGGGATCGCGTCATAGACGCTTCCATCCGCGGCCAGATCGAGCGACTGACAAAAAGTCTCTGGAATTAAAGCGAGAAAAGAATTATGCAGCTGAATCCATCTGAAATCAGTGACCTCATCAAATCACGAATCGAAAGCTTTGATCTGGGGGTAGAGTCGCGCAGCGAGGGAACAATTGTCAGCCTGACCGACGGTATTGTCCGCGTCCATGGACTGTCCGATGTCATGCAAGGTGAGATGGTGGAGTTCCCGGGCCACACCTATGGCATGGCCCTCAATCTTGAGAGGGACTCTGTGGGTGCGGTCGTGTTGGGCGCCTACGAGCATTTGGCCGAAGGCGACACGGTACGTTGCACGGGCCGGATTCTGGACGTGCCGGTTGGCGAAGGGCTGCTGGGTCGTGTGGTGGATGCCCTTGGGCGGCCCATTGACGGCAAAGGCCCCATCGCCGAAACGGAGCGCGCGCCCATCGAGAAAATTGCACCGGGCGTAATTGCCCGTCAGTCGGTAAGCCAGCCACTGCAGACGGGTCTCAAGGCCATCGATTCCATGATTCCCGTTGGTCGCGGCCAGCGCGAACTCATCATCGGCGATCGCCAGACCGGGAAAACCGCCATCGCGATTGACACCATCATCAATCAAAAAGGTACCGGCGTTAAGTGCATATATGTGGCGATCGGCCAGAAGCAGTCTTCGATCGCCAACGTGGTGCGGAAGCTCGAAGAGCATGGCGCCATGGCGCACACCATCATCGTGGCGGCTTCGGCTTCCGAATCGGCGGCACTGCAATTCATCGCGCCGTATGCCGGTTGTTCGATAGGCGAGTTCTTCCGTGATCGGGGCGAAGACGCCTTGATCATTTACGACGATCTTACCAAGCAGGCTTGGGCTTACCGGCAGATTTCCCTGTTGTTGCGGCGTCCGCCAGGCCGCGAAGCCTACCCGGGTGACGTTTTTTACCTGCATTCGCGCTTGCTGGAAAGAGCCTCAAGGATCAATCCCGAGGAAGTGGAAAAGCTCACGGGCGGAAAAGTCAAAGGCAAGACAGGGTCATTAACGGCCCTGCCGATCATCGAGACTCAGGCCGGAGACGTATCCGCTTTCGTCCCGACCAACGTCATCTCGATCACAGACGGCCAGATCTATCTGGAAAGCAGTCTTTTCAACGCCGGTGTCCGTCCTGCGGTGAACGCCGGCCTGTCCGTTTCCCGCGTCGGCGGCGCGGCGCAGACCAAGATCATCAAGAAACTGGGTGGCGGTATCCGTCTCGACCTTGCGCAGTTCCGTGAACTGGCTGCCTTTGCGCAGTTTGCCTCCGATCTGGACGAGGCCACCCGCAAGCAGATTGAGCGTGGTCAGCGAGTCACAGAAATCATGAAGCAGGGCCAGTACTCGCCCTTGAGCGTCGGGCAGATGGCGGTATCCCTGTTCGCAGCCAACGAAGGTTTTCTCGATGATATCGCTGTGAACAAGGTGCGTGATTTTGAGGACGGCTTGCAGGGCTACATCAAGTCCGAGCATGGCAAACTCCTCGATAAGATCAACGAGACCGGTGATTTCAACGACGAGATTCAGAAGGCCCTGCTAGAGGCGGTAACCCAGTACAAAACTACCCATACCTGGTAGGTCAAGACCATGGCTGTTGGAAAAGAAATTCGCGTGAAGATCACGAGTATCAAAAATACTCAAAAGATCACGCGGGCGATGGAAATGGTCGCCGCCAGTAAAATGCGGAAGACGCAGGACCGGATGCAGGCAACCCGGCCTTACTCCCGGAAGATTGCACAGATCATCAAGCATCTGTCCTCCGCCAACCCGGAGTACAAACATCCCTATACCATCGCGCGACCGGTCCGGCAGGTGGGTGTCATTCTGGTGTCATCCGACCGCGGGCTTTGCGGCGGCTTGAATGCCAATCTCTTCCGGCTCGCTCTGCGGAAGATGCGCGAATGGTCGGGCAGCGAGGTTGGCGTTCGTCTCAGCGTCATAGGACAGAAGGGCTCGAGCTTCTTTAATTCCATCGGCGCCGAACTGACGGCACAGGCTACCCGCCTGGGGGATCGCCCTCATCTTGAGGACATCATCGGCGTCATCAAAGTCATGCTCGATGAATATGCCGATGGGAAGATCGATGAGTTGTATCTGGTGTACAACGAATTTGTTAACACCATGACCCAGAAGCCGAAGGTTATCAGGCTGTTACCCGTAAGCCCGGACGAAATCGTCGAGGACAAGAAGGGGCAATGGGATTACCTCTATGAGCCGGACGCTAAGGAAGTGCTGGACCAGTTGCTAATCCGTTATGTCGAGTCGCTGGTTTTCCAGGGCTTGGTAGAGAACAATGCTTGCGAGCAAGCGGCGCGGATGGTGGCCATGAAGAGCGCTTCCGATAACGCGGGCAAGCTGATCAAGGAGCTGCAGTTGATCTACAACAAAGCCCGCCAGGCAGCCATCACGCAGGAAATCGCGGAAATCGTCGGCGGCGCGGCGGCAGTGTGAAACGGTCTTTGAAGAAACACGCAGACAGCTTTTAAAGAGGACAACAATGAGTTCGGGCAAAATCGTTCAGATTATTGGTGCCGTGGTAGACGTTGAGTTTCCGCGTGAATCGTTGCCGAAAGTCTACGACGCCCTGCGCGTCGAGGCCGCGAATCTGGTGCTGGAGGTACAGCAGCAGCTCGGTGACGGCGTGGTCAGGACCATCGCCATGGGCAGCACGGATGGCCTGAAGCGCGGGCTGGCCGTCGACAACACCGGGGCCGCCATTTCCGTCCCCGTCGGAAAAAAGACGCTGGGCCGCATCATGAACGTGCTCGGCGAACCCATCGATGAAAAAGGACCGATCGGCGAAGAGGCCCGTTGGGGTATTCATCGCAAGGCACCTTCATTCGAAGATCAGGCAGCGGCTAATGAGTTGCTGGAAACAGGTATCAAGGTCATCGATCTCGTCTGCCCGTTTGCCAAGGGTGGCAAGGTGGGCCTGTTCGGCGGTGCGGGCGTCGGCAAGACCGTCAACATGATGGAGCTGATCCGCAACATCGCCATCGAGCACAGCGGCTACTCCGTGTTCGCCGGTGTCGGTGAACGTACGCGTGAAGGCAACGATTTCTACCACGAGATGACCGAAGGCGGAGTACTGGACAAGGTATCGCTGGTGTACGGTCAGATGAATGAGCCACCAGGCAACCGTCTGCGCGTCGCGTTGACCGGGTTGACCATGGCGGAGTACTTTCGCGATGAGGGCCGTGACGTTCTGCTCTTCATCGACAACATCTATCGATACACGCTGGCCGGCACGGAAGTATCCGCCTTGCTTGGGCGCATGCCTTCCGCCGTGGGCTATCAGCCCAACCTCGCGGAAGAAATGGGCGTACTTCAGGAGCGTATTACGTCCACCAAGGTGGGTTCCATCACTTCCATCCAGGCCGTCTATGTGCCTGCAGATGACTTGACCGACCCGTCTCCAGCCACCACCTTTGCTCACCTCGATGCCACTGTGGTGCTGTCCCGTCAGATCGCCGAGCTGGGGATCTACCCGGCAGTTGACCCGCTGGATTCGACCAGCCGGCAGCTGGATCCACTGGTGGTAGGTCAGGAGCATTATCATGTGGCCCGTTCGGTACAGAGTACCCTGCAGCGTTATAAGGAACTCCGCGACATCATCGCCATTCTGGGCATGGACGAATTGTCGGAAGAAGACAAGCTTACGGTTTCCCGTGCCAGAAAGATCCAGCGCTTCCTATCCCAGCCATTCTTCGTTGCGGAAGTATTTACCGGGTCCCCGGGAAAATATGTCTCACTGAAAGATACGATTGCCGGATTCAAGGGGATTGTCGCGGGGGAATTCGATGAAGTGCCCGAGCAGGCCTTCTACATGGTCGGCAGTGTTGACGAAGCCCTGGAAAAGGCCAAGAAGCTATCCGCGTAAACCAAACCCGGGGAGGTCGCAATCATGACGATGACGATACATGTCGATATCGTAAGCGCGGAAGCGGAAATCTTCTCCGGTTTTGCGGAGCTGGTCGTCGCGCCGGCCGAGCTGGGGGAAGTGGGTATCGCGGCGCGGCATGCCCCTTTCCTGAGCCGGCTCAAACCAGGCGAGGTCAGGGTTAAGGTCAATAGCACCGAAACTTACCCCTTCTATATTTCCGGTGGCATGCTCGAAGTCCAGCCCAAGGTGGTAACGATATTGGCTGATACCGCCATACGTGCCAAGGATATCGATGAAGCGGCGGCCATGGATGCCAAGCGCAAGGCCGAGGAAATGCTCGCGGATAAATCGGGTAAGATCGACTACGCAGTCGCACAGGCACAACTCGCGGAGGCGGTCATGCAGCTGCGAACCCTCGAAAAATATCGCTCTGGCCGCGCCTGATCGTTCAAGGCATCACGAAGACCCGGCATGACATGGGGAGGAGAAACCCGGTCGTGACGGGTTTTTTTCGTTTGACCGCCCGGTCCTGTCCCAGTAAAGACTCTCAAGAACAGTGTTCAAACTCGCGAGGAGCCGATGAGCCTTGAAATAATCATTCTTGCGGCGGGCCAGGGCACGCGCATGCGTTCCGCGCTACCCAAGGTGCTGCACAAGATCGGTG
>JAJRDJ010000489.1 GCA_028678445.1 Methylococcaceae bacterium | reverse complement strand
AGGGGATCCGCGCCGCGCCGGTCGATGCAGCAGGGTATCGTCCCGTCAGGCCGCTGGTACTCCGCGTACCAACCGATGACGTCACGGACTTCGGCGTTATGCCCCATACCCAGCAGCGCCGCCGCCATTAAGGCGCCATCGCGGATCCAGGCGCGAGCATAGGCACGTGAACCGGGGTAGAGGGCGGGGGCATCGCGGTTGATGAGAAGGTAGGCAAGATTCGTACGCAGAGCCGGGATGAGCCGCAGCGCGGCGGGTGGCCCCGTGAAGTCCGGACCGGCAAGGTGGCGAGACCATTCTTCCGTGACCTGCCGCAGGCGTTCGGCGGCCCCGGCTGATCCGAGCCGCGCCAAGCGCTTCAAGAGGTGCTGCGAATCGCCATGGGGGATGGCCAGGAACAGTTCCTTGCTGCCGCCGGCGGGCACCGTCAGGTCATACGCCAGCGCCGCGGATGCCAATCCATTGGGGTCGCGAGCCCGCTTTTGCTCGGGCAGGTGTCCCTGTCTCAGGAATTCCACGATCTCGCCCTGATCGAACGTCGTGGCGCCAACACCCTCCGGCGCGGTCATCGGCACTATCGAGAGGTGCTCATTGACCCGGAGATGACCGGACTGCCACTCGACCGAGCGAAGGGGCGAAAAGCCGCCCGACATGTTCAGGGATTGCCAGGGCGGATTAACCTGGAAGGGCCGGATCGCCAGGAACAGCTTCAGCCGGATGGGTTGAGACCCGGTATTCTGCAGACGATAGCGAGCGAACAGCGCCTCTTCTTCCCTGCCCGTGGCGAACGCCGTGACCTGGAGATTAACTTCACGGTCATGCCAGGTAACGCTCGGGATTGGCAGATCCCCCCGCTCCAGGGTCTGCTCCAGCCGCCCATCCCGCCAGGTGACCAGCTTCCCGTCGCGGAACAGGAAGGGTTCGAGGGTATGGCCGCCCCTCTCGGCTTCAAGGCTCCCCTCCTCGTTCAGCAAGCCTTCGTGCCGGCCGTCGGGTGCGCCGATGACCGTGAAGTAAGTCTGCTGTCCCAGAAAATATTTGGGGTGGGTGCCCGGGGACATCCGCTCGGCCAGGCTGGTAAAGAACGCATTCGGCGAGGCGGCCGCCGCGATGGGCATCACGGCAAGGTTGCGCAGGCAATAGCCCTCGCCTTGCTCGCTGTTCAGCATTGAGAGTTGCAGGTAGCGGGATTCGCTATCCGGCAGGAATAGCGTATCAAGGCCGCCATGACGGCCACTCAGGCTTTTCAGGGTTTGCCAGACCTTGCCGTCCGTTGAGATCCGTAGCTGGAAATCCTTGGCGTAGTCCCGCGCGCACCAGTCCAGGGTCAGTCCACCGAATTCCCGGTAACCGCCAAAATCCAGCGTCAGCGATTCGCCCCCTTTCCCTCTGTCGCTATGCCAGAACGTTGCCTCGGACGCATCGATGGCCAGATCGGATGGATGGCCCGGCAACGCGCTCGTCGCCTGGATGGCCGGTTTTCGGTCCGGATCGACCAGGCGGGGTTTGGCCTCGATAGCCACATCACCGAATTCGACGCTGCCCTTGCCGGCCTTTCCTGGCGTGATCAGCCATTCCAGCGAACCCGCGCGCGTCAGGGGAGATTGCGATGGGCCCCAGGCGAATTCCAGCGAATGAACGGGTATGGATAGCGTTTGCCACGCTTCCGGCCAATGGTAATCGTATCGCCGCCAGTTCCAGACATTCCGGGCCGCCGGGTCGGTCAGCCTGATTTCGAAATCAGCGACGGACCCCCGGCCCCGGAGATTGAATTGCAGCGCGTACCGCTCCGGGAGATCCGCATCGAGCCTCCGGCGAAGCCAGAGGTAACCCTCGCCCTTCGGTGAGTCATAGTCGAGTTGCAGATGGCCGCGTTTGGTTCGCAATTGCGCCACTGCACCGCCCTGGCCCTCCGCCGTCCAATGCACCGGCGCACTTGAATCTGGCGTGTCGGCCGCCTCAGCCGCGCAAGCCCAAGGCAGACCGGCTCCGATGAAGATGAAAACCCAATACCGCATTAGCGCATTCTCGGCTTTTTCATGGAATGAATAATCGGTCCGGGAACCCGGAGGATATCCGGCTATTGCCAGCCATGGCGCCCGTGCCGCTCGACCGTAGGCCCCGCGACTTCCTATTATAATGGCCTCCCCTCAATCGACCCGGCCCCCAGAGACAGGAGTAACCATGTTCAAGATCAACCTGGACGAGATGCTTTCCCATCCGGTGCATACCAGTGCCTTCATTGCCCTGTTTTCCTTGCTCATCTTTCTGCCGCTGATTCGTCCTCCGATCGTGCTGACTGCCGTTCTGGTGACGGGACTGGTATATCTCTCCATGTACTTCGGGGCCCTATTCGCCCGGCGACCGGACGCCTGACATTTCGAAACCTTCTTATGCGCCAGCGCCGCCGTCCGGCCCGAAAACCTGGTACCAAATTGCCAACATCCCAAAGTACGGCGACCGGCAAGCGGCAACCCGCGAGTCTGGCACGCCGCCTGGCGGCGCTAACCTATGATTGGGTGCTGCTGACCGGTGTCCTGTTCGGGGCTACCGTGGCGATTCTGGCATTTCGTGTCGGTCAGGCCTTTCCGCCACATCATCCGGGATATTCGGCGTACCTGATCGCGACAGGCGCCGTTTTTTTTGGCTGGTTCTGGACCCATGGCGGCCAGACACTGGGGATGCGGGCGTGGAAAATAGAGCTGATCACGGTGGATGGGCGGCCGCTCACTTGGCGGGTAGCCCTGCTGCGGTGTGTTTTCGCGCTCCTCGGAGCTGCCCTGTTCGGCCTAGGATACCTGTGGATGCTCGTCGACCCGGGGCGACGCAGCTGGCAGGACATCGCCTCCGGATCCCGGGTGGTATCTTGCAATGACCCCGACACGAAAAACGGGGCCTGATCCATGGGTCAGGCCCCGTTTGTGCGCCGTTGATCAGACTTCGTCTATAGCCGGTTTGTGATTCTTGACTTCGCCGCGCTGAATCCGCCCGTATTCCTCCAACTGGCGGGCGGCGGCCGTAAACGCATCGCGCAGCGCCACATAAACATCCTCATGCGCCTGCTTGTCATGATGGTCCCGGCTCACCACGATCTGCTTGTTGGGAACACTGATATCCAGCCTGACCTTGTACAGGTTCCCCTGATGCTGATTGTGATGCTCCGCCTCGACGGCAACCCTGCAACTGATAATGTTATGGCAGTACTGCTCCAGCTTGGCGGCTTTTTCCCGGATACGGGTTTCCACGGCATCGGAATGGGGAATGCCCCGAAACGTGATCTCAAGTGGTAATTGCATAGGTCCTTCCAGAATAATTATGCCGCTCTCGTTTTGCCGAGTCCCATAAAATCAGGGCTCTACAGCCTGGTAAGCCCGTCGCCTTGCGCGCTGCTCTATCCGGAACTCATGACTTCCAGCGGCTTGTGTAATGGTGTCAATGCCTTCAACAGGATCACGCAATGAATCGCGGTTGCCTGGTTCCCTGTCTGAAGTTCGCGAATGATAAACAACCCGCTCCTAATCTGTCGAATGAAGTAATTGTCCGAAGGCATTACAATCGCTGATTACCCGGTTCGATCCGCCTGCGGGTGTCGGCCTGCTCAGCCATCACCGCCCTACAGGCGGTCCGTTTCTAAGGACTATTGCAACGAAACTCATGAATAAACCAAGCGATAAGGTGTTGACACCTGAAGAGATCGAACAACGCCTGAGCCAGGAACTCCCGCATTGGTACTTCGAAAACGGCTGGATCCGGCGCAAATACCGGACCAGCGGCTGGAAGGCCACCCTGATGGTGGTCAACACCATCGGCCACCTCGCCGAAGCGGCCTGGCACCATCCCGATCTCAGCATCTCCTATGCGTTTGTCATCGTAAAGCTGGTCACGCATTCCGCCAAGGGAATTACCGAGAAGGATTTTGCCCTGGCGAAAAAGATCGAGTCCGTCATCCAGTGGCAGCCGGCCCTGACCGATACCGACATCCTCGAGGGTACGCCGGACGACCCCCGCTTCAAATATCTGAAATATGACTGACAGCCTTAAGACCCATTTTCACTTGAAACCACCACGCCAGCTTATATTGCAAACAGCCAAGGACACCCGCCATGAATAGCTATAACACCACGGACCTTCGTACCATCGCGCTGACCGGACAAAGCGGTGCCGGCAAGACCAGCCTGATCGAAACCCTGTT
>JAJRDJ010000083.1 GCA_028678445.1 Methylococcaceae bacterium | reverse complement strand
CCAGTACCGCGACTGCCGCCCGGGTCATGGCGCCATGCTCCTCGAACCCTACATCAACACCCGCCACGCGCTGCACTACTTCGGGCAACTCATCCCGAAGCACCACCCAGTGGCGGAGGTCATTCTGGATGGTTACGGCTTCCCGGGCCGAGACGCGCCAGGGGTGAGTATGCTGGAGAGTCAGCGTCACGGCAGATAACACTGGGGGGATTCAATCCGCGGGGATGGCCAAACCTTTCTCAATCCGCTTGGCTTCATCCCAGTACCTATCGAGTTCCGCCAGGGTGTGATCGGTCAGCCGGCTCCCTCGCTCGGCGACCCGTTGCTCGATATGCCGGAAACGCCGGGTGAATTTCTCATTACCAGCCCTTAGACACGCCTCGGCGTCCACGTCCAAATGCCGTGCCACATTGGCGATCACGAACAGCAGATCGCCCAGCTCCTCGCGGATATTAGGCACATCGCCCGCCTGGCAGGCCGCCTTCAGTTCATCGAGTTCCTCATGCAGCTTGGCAAAAACCGGCTCGATATCCGGCCAGTCAAACCCATGCCGGGCAGCACGCTTCTGGAGCTTCTGGGCGGTCATCAAGGCGGGCAGGCCGCGCGGAATCTCTCCGAGCACGCTTGCGACCGGATCCACCTTGCCTTTTTCCTGCCGCTCAAGCTGCTTGGAATCTTCCCAAAAGCGGTGCCGCTCCGCGTCGCTCGCAAAATCGGCATCGGCAAAAACATGCGGATGCCGCCGGATCAGCTTGGTGGCAATGGCGTCCGCCACGGCATCGAAATCGAACAGTCCGCGTTCCTCGGCAATCCTGGAGTGGAACACGACCTGCAGCAACAAATCTCCCAGCTCCTCGCGCAAATCTTCGACATCGCCCCGTTCGGCCGCCTCGGCGACCTCATAGGCTTCCTCCAGCGTGTACGGCACCAGGCTGGCAAAATCCTGCTGCAAATCCCAGGGACAACCGGTTACCGGATGGCGAAGCTGGGCCATGATGTCGAGAAGGCGGCGAGTGTTGTGCATGATTCAGGCGTATTTTGCGGAGAAGTTCTCCAGGCGTTTGAGCGTGGCCAATAATTCCGGAGCAAGGCTGTAGGCCTTATTCAGCAGGGCAGCGCGCAAGTCGATGTCATCCGGGTAACCAGGTGAAAACTGATTGCGAATTTCGCGAAGCATTAACCACCGCTCTGCCGATGCGACAGCACCGATTTTTCCAGCCGATTGAGCTTGTCCAGAAACGCGGAGAGCTCACCCGGCTCCTTGGCCAACTCCAAATCCGCCGGAAATAGCCTGGCGCCCATGGCATCTTGCAGTTTGGCAAAGCGGGTGGCGAATTGAAATCAAAGGGCTTTACCGCACTGGCGCGGATAGCATTGAGCTGGTTTTCAGTCATTCGCATATGAATAAATAGGACTGAGTTCGGATCAAGGTTGCCGCTCGCCGCTAACGCGGTATCCTGCCGGGCGGTTTTCTCCCACATCCCGGTTCCCCAACATCCATGCGCGTGCTGGCCGCCTATCTCGGTGTGATCCTGATCTGGTCAACCACTCCACTGGCAATCAAATGGAGCGGCGAAGGTCCGGGCTATCTGTTCGGGGTGACGGCGCGGATGAGCCTCGGTCTCGCCATCGTGCTGGTGATGCTACTGTTGACTCGAACAAGCTTGCGGCGCGACACCAGTGCCCGCCAAACTTATATGGCGGGCGCCTTGCAGATCTATGGCTCGATGCTGGCGACGTACTGGGCGTCGCAGCACATCCCTTCGGGCTGGATCTCGGTCGTCTTTGGCCTGACGCCGTTGCTGACCGCACCCATGGCGGCCATCTGGCTGGGCGAGCCAAGTCTCACCCCAGCGCGGATGATGTCCTACGTGCTGGGCGTCACGGGTCTTGCCCTCATGTTTCAGACAGCCCTGACTTTTTCGCCCAGCGCCGTGTTCGGCATCGCCGGAGTATTACTGGCCGCCTTGCTGCAGGCCGTCAGCTCCGTCTGGGTCAAGCGCGCCGCTGCGCAACTGTCCGGACTCGCCCTGCTGGCGGGCAGCCTGCTGCTGGCCGTGCCTGCCTACTGGCTGACCTGGGTCTTGCTCGATGGCCACTGGCCTGGCCCTTTGCCGCGTGCCAGCCTGTGGTCGATTGCCTATTTGGGCGGCATCGCCACTCCATTGGGTTTCACCTGGTATTTTTTTGTACTGCGGCACCTGCCCACTGGCCGCGTGGCGCTCATCACCCTGATCACGCCAGTGATATCACTTTATGTAGGCCATGCCTTGAACCGTGAAGTGATCCACCCATCCGTCCTGGGGGGCACCGCACTGATCATCACCGCCTTGCTTCTGTATGAAGCGGGTGGTTTACGCCGAGGACGACTATCCTCCTCTCGGCCCCAGCCTGAACCCTAGAATACCGAGTCAAAATTCTCCCGGTACCGCTCCTTGAAGGTGGCGAGGGTGAACGAGTGGTTCTGGGTGCCGTAGGTTTCCACCTTCATCGCGCCCATGAGCGAGGCGATGCGACCGGTCGTTGCCCAGTCGAAATTCTCCAAAAGCCCGTACACCAACCCGGCCCGATAGGCGTCGCCGCATCCGGTGGGGTCCAGCGTGGCCTGGGGTTTGGCCGGGGGAATTTCAATCACCTGACCACCCGTATAAACCAGCGATCCGTCCGCGCCCCGAGTGATGATCAAGGCTTTGACTTTTTTCGCCAGCGCCACGGGCGAAAGTCCGGTGCGCTCCTGCATCAGTTGCGCCTCGTAATCGTTCAGCGTTACCCAGCTGGCTTTTT
>JAJRDJ010000488.1 GCA_028678445.1 Methylococcaceae bacterium | reverse complement strand
GTTCGGGTCAGTTTCAAGGTCACCAACCGCAAGGGCCTCTTACAGAATCTCGAGGATAACGAGGCCGACCTCCTGCTGATGGGGCAACCTCCCGATAGCCAGGAACTCGAAGCCGAGACTTTTTTGATAAACCCCCTGGTAATAATCGCGCCGTCCGGCCATCCCTTGGCCGGACGAAAAAATATCGCTTTGCCGGAGTTGTCCGACTCCACCTTCATCATGCGGGAAATGGGCTCGGGCACCCGCAACTCGGTGGAGCGCTTCCTTGCGGAGCGCGGCATTCACCTGACGGTCAGCATGGAAATGAATACCAACGAAGCCATCAAGCAGGGCGTAGAGGAGGGTCTGGGGCTAGGCATCGTCTCGATACACACCCTCGAGCGCGAACTGGAAAGCGGCCGGCTGCTGGTGCTGGACGTGGAATCCTTTCCCATCCTGCGCCAGTGGTTCATCGTAAAGCGGGCGGGAAAACGCTTGTCGTCCATCGCCAACGAATTTTCCGAGTTTGTCCGCCATGAAGCCCATGATTACGTCAGAAACGACATTATCGTCGCGGCCATGGGGCACAAATTGGCCGATCTCAGGATCACGCCGCCAACGATACCTTGAGATTGTCGATCAGTCGCGCCCGGCCGAGGCGGGCGGCAACGAGGATGACCAGTTGCAGCTCATGTGCATCCGGCTGCCGCAAATCCTGCTGGCGACGAATGGCGAAGTAATCCACCTGGAATCCGGCTGACTCCAGCGCGGTCGCATGTTCGATTTCCATCGTGGAAAAATCCCGCCGTCCCTGGCTCAGCTCCTTAAGGGCTAGCTCGAGTTCAGCGTGCAGCAATGCCGCCTTTACACGCTCGGCCTCGGTAAGGTAGGCATTCCGGGAACTCATGGCCAGGCCGTTCGTTTCCCGCACTGTCGGCACACTCAGAATACGGACCGGCAGATCAAGATCGTTCACCATGCGGCGGATGATGACCAATTGCTGATAATCCTTCTCGCCAAACACCGCAATATCCGGCTGCACCTGATTGAATAGCTTCAGGACGACCGTCGCCACCCCACGGAAATGTCCCGGCCGGAACCTGCCGCACAAATCATCGGAAAGTCCGGGCACCTCCACGACACTCATGGCGGTGGCATCCAGGGGGTACATTGCTGACGCCTCGGGCATGAACAGCAGATCGGCACCCGCGGCCCGGAGTCGTCCGGCATCCTCGTCCCGCGTCCTGGGATACGCGGCGAAATCTTCGCCGGGACCGAACTGCAAGGGGTTGACAAAGATGCTCACCACCACGCGGTCCGCCTGCCGGCGCGCTTCCTTCACCAGATGGACATGCCCGGCGTGGAGGTTGCCCATGGTCGGTACGAAGGCAATCGTATCCCCGGAGAGGCGCCAGACATGGATCTGCTCACGGAGACCCGCGATGGAGTTTACGGTCAGCATGGGGAAAGGCCAGGCGATTAATAGCCGTGTTCAGGGGCGGGAAAGGTCTGCCCCCGGACGGCTTCGATATAACCGCCAAAGGCGGCGCGGATACCCGCCGATTCAACCAGGAAATTCCGGCAGAATCGGGGGCAACGGGCGGTCAGTCCCAGCATGTCATAAACCACCAGCACCTGGCCATCGCAGGCCGGGCCCGCACCGATACCGATCGTGGGGATCGACAAGGCGGCGGTGATCTCGCTGGCCAGCATCGCCGGCACACATTCCAGCACCAGCAGCGCCGCGCCCGCTTCCTCCAGCAACACGGCGTCCTCGAACAACGTCCGCGCATCGCGCTCATCACGACCCTGCACACGATAACCGCCCATCCGGTGGACCGACTGCGGGAGCAAACCCAGATGCGCGCAGACAGGAATATCCTGCCCGGCAAGTGCACGAATAACCTCTGCCCGCTGCCGGCCGCCCTCAAGTTTGATCATTTGCGCGCCCCCCTCGCGTATCAGTCGGGCGGCACTTTCGATCGCCTGCATGGGGTTGGCATACGTCAGGTAAGGCAAATCCACGGCCAGGACGGCTCGCTTGAGACCCCGGCCCGCGCAGCTGGCGTGATAGATCATCTGATCGAGTGTTACCGGCAGGGTGGTCGGGTGCCCCTGAACAACCATACCGAGCGAGTCGCCCACCAGTACCAAATCGACGCCAGCTTCATCCATTGCCGAGGCAAAGGTGGCATCGTAGGCAGTGAGGGCTGTGATTTTTACGCCGCGCGCCTTCATGGCCCGCAGTTCGGGCACCGTTAGCGGTTTCGAATGTTCAGTCATCGGCGATCACATGGCGATCACATCAAGACCCCTCCGCGGGCAGGCGCTGACCCAGTCTCGCAGCCACCCGCGCCCCGGGATCTCAAGTCCAGGGGCAATTTCCTGCAGGGGCACCAGCACGAATTCCCGCTCGCACAAGCCGGGATGCGGCACCCGCAGGCGCTCCATGTCAATGATGGCATCGCCAAATAGCAGAATATCGAGATCGAGGGTACGCGGCCCCCAGCGCTCGCCCAAGCGGACCCGGCCGTTGGCCGCTTCGATCGCCTGAAGCTGATCCAGCAAAGACAGGGGTTCCAGCACCGTGTCGACCGCCATCACGGCATTCACATAATCGGGTTGATCAGCGGGTCCCATAGGAACACTGCGATAAAGACTGGAAAAACCAGCCTCACGCACGCCTTCCAGGTCACTGATCGCACGGCGGGCGAGACGGATGCGGTCGACAGGTTGATCGAGGTTGCCGCCGAGGCCGATATAGGCCCGCACCGGCCTTGCGTCAGGCGGGAGGGGCATTCTTGGATGCCTTGTTGCGGATCCGCCGTTTGCGGGTCCGGGTGCGGCCAGTTGAGCGGCTACCCGAGCGAATCATGGATTTCTGCTCGGCCTCGGTCGCAGTCTGGAAGCGCGTCCACCAGTCGGCCAGCTCCGGATCAGCTTCGCCGGTTTCAGCTCGCAGTACCATAAAATCATATGCCGCCCGGAAGCGCGGATGACCCAGCAACCGGAACGGTCTGCCTCCCTGGGTCATTTCAAAGCGAGGTTGCAAGGACCAAACCTCGCGTACCGGCAAACCGATACTCTTGGGCAGGGCGGTGTGCCGGAGCTGGCGGGTGATGATTTCGTTACCCGCTTCCTGATACGCCTGAATACTGTTCATTCCGGAGTCGATCAGCTTCTGGGCCCGTGCCCGGACCGGCTCCCAGAGCAGAGCGGCGAACAGGAAATAGGGCGCGACCGGTTTATTCTCGGCGATCCGGCTATCCGTCCGTTCCAGCGATTTTGCCAAAAAAATCAGGGGAAAGCCCTCGGGCTCCCTGGAGAGACAACGCTCGGTATCCGGAAACAGGGCGGCAAACAGGTTGAAATGGCGAAGCTGCTCGAAAGTCTGAACGGCATAGCCCGACAACAGTAACTTCATCACCTCGTCAAACAGGCGCGCCGAGGGAATTTCACGAAGGAGCCCGGCGAGGCGAAGCATCGGTTCGGCGGACTCCTGATGGATGACAAAGCCAAGTTTGACGGCAAAGCGGATTGCCCGCAGCATCCGCACCGGGTCCTCCCGATAGCGCTGCTCCGGGTCTCCGATGAGCCGCATCATGCTGGCCTTGTGGTCGTCCATACCACCGACAAAATCGACCACGGAAAAGTCGCTGATGTTGTAATAAAGCGCATTCACGGTGAAATCGCGCCGGAAGGCATCTTCTTCGATGGAGCCGTAGGCGTTGTCCCGGAGTATGCGGCCATTTTCCAGTACCCGCTCGCTGTGTTCCTCCTCGCCTTGCAGGGCCCTGAAGGTCGCTACTTCTATAATCTCCTGCCCGAAATGCACGTGGGCAAGACGGAACCGCCGCCCGATCAACCGGCAATTACGAAATACCGAGCGGATTTGCTCGGGGTGCGCGTTGGTCACCACGTCGAAATCCTTGGGTTCGCGGCCTAACAGCAAATCGCGGACACAACCGCCAACCAGGTAGGCCTCAAAGCCGGCTTTTTTCAGGCGATAGAGCACCTTCAACGCATTTTCGCTGACCAGCGAGCGAGAGATGTTGTGCTCTGAACGGCTATAGACCCTAGGCAAATCCGCGCTGATTTGGGCAGCGGATGGCTCTGCAAGCGGAGCGGGGCTGAGCAGATTCTTGATGAAGGTGAGAATGGACAGGGGAATGAGTTCTGTGTGAGTGTGGCAAGACCGCTGGCGGCGAATATTAACGTACCCGGACGGGCGCTGGCAAAAAGTGCCGACGATGGATAAAACCGCTATTATGCGCGCTCAAATTCACGGGCATCGAGACATTCATGCAAATTGAAACTCACAAAGTAGTCAGCATTCATTACACCCTTACCAGCGATGAGGGTGACATCCTCGACAGTTCCGAAGGGCAGGAGCCGCTCACCTACCTCCATGGCCTCGGTAACATCATTGCCGGCCTGGAAAATGCCCTGACCGGCCGCGCCGTGGGGGACAAATTCACAGTCTCGGTTGCTCCCGCTGAAGGCTACGGCGAGCGTGATGACGCGATGGTACAGTCCGTACCGAAAAGCGCCTTCCAGGGCGTCGACGAAATCCTCCCCGGCATGCAGTTCCAGGCACAGTCGCCTGAGGGCATGCAACTGGTCACGGTAATCGACGTGGAAGGCGACGATGTCATCCTGGATGGCAATCATCCGATGGCCGGCCTCAACCTGAATTTTACCGTCGAGATCACCGAGATCCGCGATGCCACCCGCGAAGAACTGGATCACGGCCACGTGCATGGTCCGGGCGGACATCACCACCACTAACCCCTCATCTGTCCGCGCCGGGAGTCGCGGTTGGCGGCAACCCTCCCGGGCGCGGGTCACTCCAGGAGATGGCCCCACATGTCGTGTTCGTCTACCTCCTCTATCACTACATCGGCGAAATCGCCCACTTTCAAATGGGTAGCTCCATCGATGAACACCTGTCCATCGATCTCGGGCGCGTCCGCCCGGCTCCGAGCCACGGCCCCCTCCTCCACCACCTCATCGATCAGCACCCGTTCAAGCTGGCCCACCCGGGCTTCAAGCCGATTGGCGCTAATTTGCGACTGAAATTCCATTAAGCGCGCCAGACGCTCTTCCTTGACCGCTTCCGGCACGGGATCCGGTAGCACATTGGCTGCCGCACCCTGCACCGGCGAGTAGGCAAAACAGCCCACACGGTCGAGCTGGGCGATATCAAGGAAATCCAGCAACTGTTCGAAATCCTCGTCCGTCTCGCCGGGAAACCCGACAATGAAAGTGCTGCGCAGCGTCAGTTCCGGGCAGATATCACGCCAACGGCTGATCCGCGCCAGCACATCTTCCGTGGCCGCCGGGCGCTTCATCAGTTTCAGTATCCGCTGGCTGGCATGCTGGAACGGAATATCGAGATAAGGCAGGATTTTCCCCTCGGCCATGAGCGGAATCACTTCATCCACGTGCGGGTAGGGATAGACATAATGCAGCCGCACCCAGACTCCGAGGTCGCCCAGCGCCTGGGCAAGCTCCTGAAACCGCGTTCTGAGCGGCCGACCATTCCAGAAATCCGTGCGGTATTTCCGGTCCATCCCATAAGCGCTGGTGTCCTGGGACACCACCAGCAACTCCTTGACGCCCGCCGTCACCAGCCGTTCCGCCTCAGCCATCACCTCCCCCGCCGGACGGCTGACGAGATCGCCGCGCATCGAGGGAATGATGCAGAAGGTGCAGCGATGATTGCAGCCCTCGGAGATTTTCAGATAAGCATAATGCCGAGGCGTGAGTTTGATCCCCTCCGGCGGCACCACATCCACGAATGGGTCATGCACGGGTGGCAGATGCTCGTGCACGGCGGCGACGACTTCTTCATAGGCATGGGCACCGGTGATTTTCAGGACAGCGGGATGGCGGGCGCGAATTTCCTCTTCCCGGGCACCGAGGCATCCCGTAACCACCACCTTGCCGTTCTCCCGCAGCGCCTCACCGATAGCGTCCAGTGATTCCTCGACAGCCGCATCGATAAAGCCGCAGGTGTTGACCACCACCAGATCGGCGTCCTGGTAGGTAGGCACCAGGTCATAACCCTCGGCGCGGAGCTTGGTCAGGATACGTTCGCTGTCCACCAGCGCCTTGGGGCAACCGAGACTGACAAAACCGATGCGGGGCGAACTCATGATGCAATAATTCCGGGAAGAAAAGGGCATTCTAGCCGAATGGGCGATACGGGGGCTTACGGGCTTTCCGCCACAAAGATCGCACGGCGCGGCGCGGGCAGGCCCTCGACGGTCAGCTCCGGATGGCCGGGATCGAGGCATTCCGGAAGAGACTGGAAACGCATCCAGCCGGTCGAACGCTGTTCCTCCGCCGTGGTGAGGCTGACATCTACCAAGCGGATCATTCGGAACCCACAGCGCCGCAGCCAGGATTCCAGCGTCAGACAGGAGGGGATGAACCAGACATTCCGCATCCGTGCATAGCGATCCTCCGGCACCAGCACCTCGCCGATCCCGCCCTCGATCACGAGCGTTTCCAGCACCAGTTCGCCGCCCGCCCGCAGGCAGCCCCGCAGCTCCAGCAGATGGTCCAGAGGCGAACGGCGATGGTAGAGAATCCCCATCGAAAAGACGGTGTCAAAGGCCCGCAGATTGGCCGGCACGTCGTCGATGCCCACCGGCAGTACGTGCACGGGATGGACTCCCGCGAAATGACGGATAGCCAGGAACTGGGCCACGCTGAGCAGGGTCGGATCGATGCCGATGACCCGCCCAGCGCCCGAGCCCGCCATTCGCCAGGCGTGATAACCGCTGCCGCAGCCCACATCCAGAACCATCCTGCCACGGAGCGGGCTGATCGTCCCGGACAGGCGGTCCCACTTCAGATCGGAGCGCCATTCGGTATCGATATGAATCCCGAACACATCATATGGGCCTTTGCGCCAGGGGTGCAGTTCACGTAACAACCTTTCGATGTGCTCACGATTTTCAGTGCTGCAGTCGCCCGCCACGGTGATGGCGGCGCTCCCGAGATCCACTCGCTCCGGTACACAGGCCGGCAGACTAAGCAAGACCTCGCGCCATTTTGGCCAATCCCCGTGTCGATCTTCAGAGAAAGCCCGCGCCAGTTGAGCAGGTAACCTGTCACCCCAGGCCGCGAAATCCGGCTGCCGAAAAAACGCCTGCACCTCGTCGTATATTGCCAATTCTTCGCTCAAGGAGCTCAACGAGAACCTCTCAATTCAGCCTTGTAGTGGGCGAGTACACCCGGCGAAAGCGATTTCCGCTCATGCTACTATTTCAGAAGTTACCTATCCCAGTTGACTATCGTCCGAACCGGAACCGCGCGAATCCCCTGGCAGGAGTCTTCATGAGCACCCCCGATATCGCCTCCGTCAAATCCTATCTGCTTGATCTCCAGGACAGAATCTGCCTGGCACTGGGAGCCGAAGAACCGCTCGAGCGCTTCCGGGAAGACAACTGGAGTTACGCCAACGGCATTGGCGGCGGACGCACGCGCGTCCTTGCTGGCGGACAGATTCTGGAGCAAGGGGGCGTCAATTTTTCCCATGTCATCGGCAACCAGCTGCCGCCGTCCGCCACCGCTCATCGGCCCGAACTGGCCGGCAGGGGCTTTCAGGCTCTGGGCGTGTCGCTGGTCATCCACCCGCGCAACCCGTTCATTCCCACCTCGCATGCCAATGTGCGGTTCTTAATTGCCGAGAGGGAAAAGGCAGCACCGGTCTGGTGGTTCGGCGGAGGCTTCGACCTCACGCCCTACTACCCATTCGAGGAAGATGCCATCGCCTGGCACCGCACCGCACGTGAAGCCTGCCGGCCCTTCGGCGAACAGGTCTATCCGGATTACAAGAAATGGTGTGACGACTATTTCTT
>JAJRDJ010000487.1 GCA_028678445.1 Methylococcaceae bacterium | reverse complement strand
CTCTCCAGCACGCGGCAGATGGCAGGAGTGGTTTCCATGTCACCGGCCGGAAGATGCGTCAACACGAAGGCAGCCGGCAGAGACGCTGCCAATGCCGCGGTATCACGGCAAGCCGATGGCAAGGGCGCGCTTTTATCCGGCAAGCGCTGATCCAGGGCAACGCTGAGCGCCTCGTAGCGCCAGACGATGCCCGGTTCAATGCCTTCGGGCAAAAAGGATTCCAGCGGGCTGTCGCCAATCCAGTAACAATGTTGGCGCGAAGGGTCATTTTCCAGCCGGATACGCTCCCACTCGCGCAGGGTCTGCACGATCGCCTGCACCCTTTCAGCCTGGCTCCCCCGTCCCCCGGCAGCCAGCAGAATTTCCGGCCGCTCCAGGTAAAAATGGGTGTTGTCGAGGATATGCCACAGCTCACGCGCAACCCACACCTCCAGCACCGCCCCCAGCCGCGTCAGCAAAGGCAAGCCATGCACTGACAAGGCCAGCGTCGGATCCAACACACAGACCCAGCGCCTGTGGCTGATGTTGAACTGAAATTCGGGTAGTATCGCAGCCATTTTGGTTAAGGACTCTCTCAATAATCTTGAACTGCCATAGTCTGAAAACCTTTGAACGTCTTGGCTTTTAAACCGCAAGCAGGAAGTCGCTTGCGACTCATTAATCGAAGAAGTTTTGACCCGGTCTTGGCGGCGGACCATAGAATATATGCTCGCTCCTGCCTCTACCCGGAACCGTTACATGCACATGGGATCGACCCGACCCATGCGCCTCCGGAGGACTAATATCAAGCCGTTGTCCAGGAAATAATTGCTGAATATATCGACGTACGTCGCTGAGTCCGCCTTGTACCCATACCCCTCGTGATTGCATTCCTCGCCTCCCCGCGGCCTGCGCCTGGGGAAACAACGCGCTGACAGCTCGCCTCCCAGGCCCGATACGGCCCCGCGTCCGGCGAAACACGGGCTGCCTCCCTTCTTCCCCTGGGACCGCCCGGTACGCCGCTAGCAAGACTGGAAAAACATTCGGGGGCTGGGCGTAATCATAGTTTTCTCCCCATAAGCCATAATCAGCATCATATTCTTCCGCCAGCTCGTCGAAAATTTCATCTAAAAAACGATCGTACATGGCTCACCCACAAAACAAATCATTCGAATCATCTTTTTCCAAGCCAGCTACAGCCTACACAACCGCACCCGCCGCCCGAATCCCACAACACTTCCTCTTTAGCTGCACTGGGTGGGCAAAAAAGCCTGGCCGCCCTGCTTGGCTGAATCATGCCGCCCCGCATCGGCGTCGGAATACACGATTATCTACTATCGGGCCAGCCACGCCGGCTTGCCGACACCAACCTTGAATCGTCCTAATTACATCGCACGTCACCCGGACGCCACTATTCTCTCCGGCCACTGGACTCACCGGAAAATTCTGTCCACAACGCGGATGGCGACACTGAACACCAGCGCGCGGATCGTTGTCGCAACGCGCAGGCCCGTTGGTATGAACTCCCAAGAGCAGGCGGATTCCGTCGTTACTCAATAACCAAATAGGGCTGCCGCTGTGACCCGGACAGGTATCGATCGTGTAACGCAAATGTGTGGAGCTTACCCCAGTGATGGGAATCCGGTTCGAATGCCCCCACATGGTACCTACTGGTTTATCACAGGGATATCCGGCGATGGTGAGGAGCGTCGCCGTTCGAATATCGCTTCGCGGTTGCAGCATCATAAAGGGATAAGGACTCGGACGTGTTCCGCTTCTATGGCTGGGCAGCTGGAAAGCGCGCGGAAGAATAATGATTCCGAAATCCAGTGTCGGGTGACTTCGGAAGTTGGCTGCATTGACCTCGAGAAATGCTGGTATTCCCACAGTACGCCGGCTTTGAGCACAAAAATCTGCGCCCGGCGTTATCCGCATTCTACTCACTCCGCGTAGAATGTGTCTGGCCGTCAAAACTACCCGCGGAGCAATAAGTGTTCCTGTCCCTCTAGGGCGTCTTTGTCCAGATGAGGTAAAGTGTTCTAAAAAACAAATCGTACTGTAAGGAAAGAATCGGGTCGACGGAAAGCTAGCTCTTGAAGGTATCGGAAAGCGATCATCACGGGGACCGATAACACTGTAATCAGCCTCCTCATCCATATAAGCCAATGCATCCTCAAGCCAAGCGTCGAGACCATTTCCTTCGTCATATAGATCCGCATACTGACCTTGGTCATAATCAGTATCATTTTCTTCCAGAAGCGCATCGAAAGCTTCGTCTTGAAATCGTTCGTACATAAAATACACCCCGTCGTGAGGATCATTAGTTCACTGCGTATAGAACGGGTTACACCATCGCCCCGGCCGCCTTCTGTATACCTAGTACATTACGCAGCGCCGGCGTCACGCCCGAGAAACCGCGTCCTTCTGGTGTCATACGGTAAGCTGCCACCCATGCTTCAGCATGGGAACCCATGGGCCGTACCGTGGACTGGAACAGAATCGGATCGATCGCGGTCTTGAAATCGTTGTCGGCAATAAATTGCAGAATACGCCGGCCGCTTTCCGCCATTTTGGCGCGTTGCGACGGTTCGGCAATGCCGCCAAGATGGCGGCTGGAAACGATTTCCACGACATCCCATTTGGTGTTGGCGTCGAACGCTTTTTTAATATCGGGCGCATCCAGCAATTGCAACACCTGCTTCAGGTAATGCCCGGTTTCCATCGTCAGCGAGAAGATATTGCCGTAAGTTGAACGATCCAGGGCATAGCGCAAATCCAGGCCGATGCGCTGCACCGTGGCGACGGAACCGAACGGCCGCTGTTCAATGACCTGTCCGCCGCGGATTACTTCACCGATCAGCAAATCACGGAAATATTGCGACAAGGCCACCATGAAACCGACCAGTTGCCGGTGGAAATTACGGTTGACCACCGCACCCGCCGGTGCCTGCGCACTGGCGGTGCCGTAATTGAAGGCACGCCGGTAAGCCACCATGCGATGCCGCGTGGTATAGCGCAACGGCTGCCATTTTTCCAGCAGATACAGACCGCGCGCGCCGGGCCCGCGCTGAATGCGCATCTTGCCGAGATGGAACAAGCGCAGCAGCACATCAACCACCTGGAATATTTTCATGCGCTCGTGCTGGTAAATGTAATACAGTTCCGCAGCGGCATGCAGCTGGCTGGGCACCACCGAATCATCAAAATCCGGCTGAATATAAGGGTAAGACATATCCCCGAATTCCACCGGCCCCTTGCCACCGAAGCCGATCAGATCGAGAAAACCGTCAGCGCCCGGTGCACCATTAGCGGCATTTTTCAGCAAATCGCCAAAGCGGTCCTCGAATTGCTGTTCATATTGCTGACGCTCCTCCGGCGGGAGCGCGGCCAATTGCTCCCTCAGGAACGACTCCCATAACCTTTGGATAGTTTCTGTAGTGTTAAAACTCATGGCTTGGCTCCTTTAAATAAAATGATTGCTTTTCAGGGTACGCATAAAGCTTATCCCTTCTTACCTGCGCCCTTACTGGATTCACTGGAAGTTTCCGGAG
>JAJRDJ010000486.1 GCA_028678445.1 Methylococcaceae bacterium | reverse complement strand
GATGACTGAATGGATCGACATCGCCCGCGAGGGCAGTCTCGCCTACGGCGAGCACCTGGTGCTTGATGTGGATGGCGTCGAGATCGCCATCTTTAACGTCAAGGGTGTGTATTACGCCATCGAGGACACCTGTACGCACGACGGCGCCGAAATCGCCAGTGGTGAACTGTCGGGCTGCGAGATCGTTTGTCCGCGTCACGGGGCGCGGTTCTGCCTCAAGACCGGCAAGGTGCTGTCCCCGCCCGCCTATGAGGATCTCGCCACCTTTCCGATCCGGGTACAGGATGGGCGGATTCAAGTGGGGTTTGAGTAGAAAACTACAGCTCGCCCCCTGCCGCGAAGCTCTATCTCCGCCAAGGGCCAATACAAAAACGCCGGAACGAGAGTGGCGTTCCGGCATTGATAAAGACCCAGACACTCACTGCCCAGCGAGGGGCAGGAACGGGATATTGGAAAGTTAAAACTGTTCCGGCTTCTTGGGTCCCGGCGTGTTGCCAAAAGGCCCGGTATCGCTATCGCCACAGGCCGGCAATAAGGATCCCAACACACACACCAACAGCAGCCATTTCACGATTTTCATGTTTACCTCGCGCCAGACCGCCTTGGCCTGCCGTCATTTTCGTACTGAATAACCATCGCCAATCACGCGGGCGCCATCGGCAATAACCCAATACAGGCGCCCAAGGGTCCTCCTGTCCCGAACAAGCTGACACGGAAATGCTTTCATGTCCATTTGGAACCTCATTTTTTTCAAGAAATAATGGCCTAATGGCAATAAAAGCCCGTTTCTTGCCGACAACCGAAAAGCGCCAGCCGCTGCCATGTCTGTATAATTCCCGGCTTTAGCGACGGGATCAGCGATGCGCGAACTCAACCCCCTTTATAACCAGATCAAAGACCTCAAGGGCCGTGGCGAGTCCCTTAGGGGGTATCTTTGACTTCGAGGAAAAACAGGAGCGTCTGACCGAGGTTCTCAGGGAACTCGAAGATCCGAAAATCTGGGATGACCCCGAACGCGCCCAGGCACTCGGCAAGGAGCGTACCCAGCTCGAAAACGTCGTCAACAATCTGACCCGAATTCGTCAGGGCATCGAGGATGCCGAGGAACTGCTGGAACTGGCCGTCGCGGAAGACGACGAGGATAGTGTTGAATCGGTTGCCACTGATCTGGACGCTTATGAAGCGACCATCGCCGGCCTGGAATTCCGCCGCATGTTCTCCGGCGAGATGGACCCCAACAATGCCTTCCTCGACATCCAGGCCGGCTCCGGCGGCACCGAGGCACAGGACTGGGCCGCGATGCTGGAACGAATGTATCTCCGATGGGGTGAGCGGCGCGGGTTCAAAACCGAACTGGTGGAAGAATCAGCCGGCGACGTGGCGGGTATCAAAAGTGCGACGATCCGCTTCGAGGGCGAATATGCCTACGGCTGGCTACGCACCGAAACGGGTGTGCATCGGCTGGTCAGAAAATCGCCCTTCGACTCCGGCAACCGCCGTCACACCTCATTCTCGTCCGTGTTCGTCTCGCCCGAGGTGGACGACAATATCGACATCGACATCAATCCGGCTGATCTCCGCACCGACGTGTATCGCGCCAGCGGGGCGGGCGGGCAGCACGTCAACCGCACCGAATCCGCCGTGCGAATTACTCATGAGCCCTCGGGAATCGTCGTGCAATGCCAGAGCCAGCGTTCCCAGCATGCCAACCGCGACACCTGCATGAAGCAGTTGCGCGCCAAGCTCTACGAACTGGAACTCCAGAAACGCAACACTGAAAAGCAGAAGCTGGAAGATTCCAAGTCGGATATCGGCTGGGGTAGCCAGATCCGCTCCTATGTGCTGGATCAGTCCCGCATCAAGGATTTGCGCACCAATGTCGAGACCAGCAACCCCCAGCCCGTGCTGGACGGCGATCTGGACATGTTCATCGAAGCCAGTTTAAAGAGCGGTCTATAACCATGATTGACCAGAAACCAGTCTTGAGCGGAGTCGAGGGACTCGCCCCGAGCGAAGTCGGGGGGGACGAAAACAAATTGACCGCCCAGCGTCGCGAAAAACTGGCGGCGATCCGCGAACAGGGCCAGGCCTTTCCAAATGATTTCCGCCGGGATGCCCTGGCGCATGACCTGCACCAGCAGTACGGTGCAGCCACCGCCGAGGCGCTCGAAGCCACGCCGGTTAGGGTCAAGCTGGCGGGCCGGCTGATGACCCGGCGCGTGATGGGCAAGGCGGCCTTTGCGCACCTTCAGGACATGTCCGGCCGCATCCAGGTATTCCTGCAGCGGGACCACCTGCCCGAAGGCACTTACGAAACCTTCAAGAACTGGGATATCGGCGATATCGTGGCGATCGAAGGACAGTTGTTCCGGACCAAGACTGGCGAGCTGTCCGTCAAGGTCGGTCAGGCCCGGTTGCTGACCAAGTCCCTGCGTCCCCTGCCCGAAAAATTCCACGGACTGACGGATGCAGAAACCATCTACCGGCAGCGCTATCTCGACCTCATCATGAACGAGGACTCGCGCCGCGTGTTTCTGTTGCGCAGCGCTATCGTGCGGCATATCCGCGAATTCCTGACCGAGCGCGGCTTCCTCGAAGTGGAAACGCCCATGATGCAGGTCATCCCCGGCGGGGCGCGGGCCAAACCCTTCATTACCCATCACAATGCGCTGGACATGGACCTCTACCTGCGCATCGCGCCGGAGCTGTACCTCAAGCGGCTGGTGGTGGGCGGCTTCGAGAAAGTGTTCGAGATCAATCGCAGCTTCCGCAACGAAGGCTTGTCGACCAAGCACAACCCCGAGTTCACCATGATCGAGTTCTATCAGGCCTACGCGGACTACCGCGACCTGATGGACCTGACGGAAGAGTTGATGCGCGGCATGGCCGTTGCCCTGCTCGGCGGCACCGAGGTCGAGCATCAGGGCGAGCGTTACCACTTGGGCAAGCCCTTCCGGCGGCTGACGGTGTTGGAATCCATCCTGCACTACAATCCGGAGATCACCTCTACACAACTCGCCGCGCGTGAATCAGCCGCCGACATCGCCCGGAGGTTGGGCATAAAGTTCGCTGATGCCGATGGCCTCGGCAAGATTCAGACCGAGATTTTCGAGAAGACCGTCGAGGATCGGCTGTTCGAGCCAACCTTCATTACCGCCTATCCTGCCGAAGTATCCCCCCTGGCCCGCTGCAATGATGACGATCCCTTCATCACCGACCGTTTCGAGTTCTTCGTAGGTGGCCGCGAACTGGCTAACGGCTTCTCGGATCTGAACGACCCCGAGGATCAGGCGGAACGTTTCCTCAATCAGGTCGAAGACTAGGACGCCGGCGACGAGGAATCCATGCACTACGATGCCGACTACATCCGCGCCCTGGAATACGGCATGGCTCCCACGGCAGGCG
>JAJRDJ010000485.1 GCA_028678445.1 Methylococcaceae bacterium | reverse complement strand
GGCCGCACAGATACTGGGCCTCAGCCGCAGCACCCTGCGCAAGAAAATGACCCAGTACGGCATCAGCTAAGTCTTCACCTTGCGATTTAATTATGAATAAACGCGTCGCCCGAGCCCTCATTAGCGTGTCCGACAAGACCGGCCTAGCCGAATTCTGCCGGGGCCTTACCGGCTTCGGGATAGAACTTCTCTCCTCGGGCGGTACCTATCGGGCATTGACGGAGAACGGCATCCCCGCCATCGAGGTGTCGGCCTACACGGGTTTCCCCGAAATGATGGGCGGCCGCATCAAGACCCTGCACCCCAAAATCCATGGCGGCATCCTGGGCCGTCGCGGCACCGATGAAGCCGTCATGCGGGAACACGGCATCGGTGACATCGATCTGGTCGTGGTCAATCTTTATCCATTCGAGGCCACGGTCGCCAAGCCCGGCTGCGCTCTGGAAGACGCCATCGAGAACATCGATATCGGCGGACCCGCCATGATTCGCGCCGCCGCCAAAAATCACGACGCGGTCGGCGTCGTGGTCGATCCCGCCGATTACGCAGCAATTCTTGCCGAAATGCAGAGCGCCGGTGGCGGGCTATCCGAAGCTACCCGCTTCCGCCTGGCGATCAAAAGTTTCCGCCACACCGCCGCCTACGACGCGGCCATTGCCGGATATCTGGGCAACATCGAGGGGAGCGAACCGTTTCCCGATCCGCTGGTATTGCGCTTCAAGCATGCCCAGGGCATGCGCTATGGCGAGAATCCGCATCAGCAGGGTGCCTTTTATGTCGAGCCCGATGCCCCTCGGGGCTGTATCGCCACGGCGCGACAGCTTCAGGGCAAGGAGCTGTCGTTTAACAACATAGCCGATGCCGATGCCGCGCTGGAATGCGTGAAGGTCTTCGGGTCCGAACCCGCCTGCGTGATCGTGAAGCATGCCAACCCCTGCGGCGTCGCCCTCGGCAGCACCCTGACCGCAGCCTATGACCGCGCCTATGCCACCGATCCGACCTCGGCCTTTGGCGGCATCATTGCCGTGAACGGACCGCTAGACTCGGCAACGGCCAAAACTATCGTCGAGCGCCAGTTCGTCGAGGTCATCCTGGCGCCCGTGATCGACCCGGCGGCCCTGCTCATCCTGGCCGGTAAACCCAACATCCGCGTACTCGAAACCGGGTCGTGGCCCGCCACACCGAGTGCCGGGTGGGATTTCAAGCGCGTCACCGGCGGTCTGCTGGTACAGGATCGCGACAATGGCCACATCCAGCGTGCCGACCTGAAGGTGGTGACGCAGCGAACTCCGACCGAGGCGGAAATTACCGATCTGCTATTCGCCTGGAATGTTGCCAAATTCGTTAAATCCAATGCCATCATCTACGCGAAGGACCGCCAGACCATCGGGGTAGGCGCCGGGCAAATGAGCCGCGTCTATTCCGCACGCATCGCCGCCATCAAGGCGCAGGATGCGGGGCTGGCCGTGGCCGGCTCCGTGGTAGCGTCCGATGCGTTCTTCCCGTTCCGCGACGGCGTCGATTCAGCGGCGGAAGCCGGAGTCACGGCGCTGATACAGCCGGGCGGCTCCATGCGGGACGTGGAAGTCATCGCCGCCGCCGATGCACATGGCATGGCCATGGTCTTCACCGGCATGCGCCATTTCCGGCATTGAACCTGATGTTGATCGGCATATCCCATAGTCCGCTACTCTGCGGCAGACCCTTGTGAGCGATTCCCTGCTCGCTGCCCAGACGGATATCTGTGTGAAGTGCGGCCTGTGCCTCCCGCATTGCCCGACTTACCTGAAAACCCAGAATGAAAACGAATCCCCGCGCGGCCGCCTGTCGCTGATACAGGGCTGGGCGCGGGACGAGCTGACCGCGAGCCCCAAGCTGACCGGCCATGTAGACAATTGCCTCCTGTGCCGCGCCTGCGAGTCCGTCTGCCCGGCCTATGTGCCCTATGGGCAGATTGTCGACCGCTTCCGTTCAGCCACACACGAGCAGCCCCGTTCGCAGCCCCTGAGCTTGCGCTTGAAAAAATCGGCGATGCGCGGCGTGCTGACCGGTCGCACCCTGGCTCCGCTCGCCGGACGTCTGCTGTCCGGGTCGCTGGCCGGGGCCACAAAATCCCTCGCCGGCCTCACGGGTGCCGGGAACCTGACCGACGGCTTGCCGCCCTCCTCGGCCAGACCGCTGCCCACCCCCGGCAGTTATCCGTCCGGTCTTGCAGCAGAAAAGGGGGTCGTGTCGCTCTTTCAGGGTTGTACTGCTGATCTCGCGGACCGGGACACCGTGCATGCGGCCATCCGGCTGATGAACGGCTTGGGTTTCCGTGTCGATATCCCGGAACGGCAAACCTGCTGCGGCGCCTTGCATCAGCATGCTGGCGAATCAGCGTCCGCCGCCGAACGGATCCGGCAAAACCTCCAGGCCTTCGAAAATCCGAAAAGCCAGGCCATCGTCAGTTTCGCCAGTGGGTGCGGCGTCATGCTCCGCGAATATGACCAGACCGCCCCGTCGGAGGCCTCCAGCCGGTTTAGCGAACGCTTCCGAGATATCAGCCAGTTTCTGGCCGAACAGGAATGGCCAGGGGACCTGCAACTGGAACCGCTGCCCCGGACGGTTTGCCTGCATTCACCCTGCAGCCTGAAAAATGTACTCCGCGCGGACCGCCATGCCGCGACCCTCCTCAACTACATCCCCGGCCTGAAAGTCGTCACGCTCCCGGCCGAGACCCGCTGCTGCGGCGCGGCCGGCAGCTACATGGTGGATCATCCCGACATGGCCGCCACCTTGCGCGACGATGTGCTGGACCGGATAGCCGAAATCCAACCCACGTCGTTGCTCACTTCCAATCCCGGCTGCGCCATGCATCTCCGAGCCGGCCTGAAACGGCGCGGCCTCGCGCATATCGAAGTGCTGCACCCGGTCGCCTTGCTGGCGCGGCAACTGCCCGGTTAAGTCGGTGGCGCCACGCACTCTCAGTTTCAAGGGAGCGTTGCAGATCCTGCTCGCCCAAGGGGCTTTGTTGTGGTTGGGTGAGCTCAGTGGCAGCGTGATCCAAGCCCTGCTGGCGCGGTTGGCCAACCCACGGGTCGGAGATCGCCCCGGTCGGTGTGAGCCGCGCGCAATCAAACGCCGGCCCAAGCCGCGGGCGCTACTGAACCAACCGCGCGCCATGGCGCGGAGTCGCCTACGCCGGCAACCGCAGGCTTATGCCGCCTGAATCCCCGCTGACACGGGCCGGCAGTACCTGAAACCAATTCTGGCATCCAAATTATATGGCTACAAGGGGACAGACAAAGAAACGGGCGCCGAAGCGCCCAGCAGGCAAGGGTCGCGCCGGTTCAGCAAAACGGGTGCTCAAGCTTCGCGGGCTGATCGCGGCGCCGGGGCTGGTCTTCATCCAGCCTCGCCAAGGCATTCTCGACATTGATGGCGAACATGTCCGCCATGTCCCGGGAAAAGTTCTCCTTGACAACCACCCGCATGACGGCAATGGATTCGGCCGCGGGGGGAAGCGAATAGGCGGGGACCGCCCAGCCCCGTTCGTGGAGGACCTCGCAGAGTTGGTAGACGGTGAAGGCGCAACCGTCCTTGAGTTTTAGCACGACCACCGGCAGATAGGCGGTGTCGGTCAGGAGTTCGAAGCGATCAAGCGCCAGCAACCGCTCCTCGAGATAGCGGGCGTTGCGCATGATGCTGGTCATGATCCGAGTATAACCAACCCGTCCAAAGCGGATGAAGTTGTAGTACTGGAGGACCACTTGTGAGGCGGGCTTCGAGAAGTTGAGACTGTAGTTCAGCATCTCCCCACCCAGGTAGTTGATGTTGAAGACCAACTCCTCCGGAATGCAGGAGGCGTCCCGGAAGATCACCGAACCCATGCCGGGATAGACGAGCCCGTACTTGTGGTTGCTGACATTGATCGAGCGAACCTGTTCCAACCGGAAATCCCAAGCGACCTGTGGGTGCGTGAATGCCATCACGAATCCACCCGAGGCACCGTCGATGTGGATCGGTATGTCGAGGCCATGCTCGGCCTTGATCCTGATCAGCAGTTCATTGATCCCGGCAAAGTCATCGTTCTGGCCGGTGAAAGTCGTGCCGATGACGACGCCGACCGCGATGGTATTCTCATCGATGAGAGGCTCGACATCCTCGGGCCCGATCGTATAGTTGCCGACCTTCAAGGGAATAACGCGGGCCTCCACGTCGAAGTAGCGCGCGAATTTTTCCCAGCAGGAATGAACATCGCCGCCAAAAATCAGGTTGGGCTTATGGCTGTCGAGCCCCTGCTCCTGACGCTGCTTGCGCCACGTCCATTTGTGGGCCAGTAGCGCCAGCATGATGGCTTCCGATGAACCGATGGTCGACGTACCGACGGCGGGATGGTTCTGCTCCGCGCCATGGGTGCCCGGCGCATGGAGGATATCCGCCATCATGTTGATGACGCGTTGATGGATCGCCTGCGTGACCGGGTACTCGTGGAAGTCGATGAAGTTGATGCTGCTGGTTTTCAGCATTAGCTCATCGGCCTCGGGCTCCATCCATGGCGTGACAAAGCTGGCGGTGTTGAGGCTTGGGTTGCCGTTGAGGTTGAGTTCGTCGAGGATGAGACGTTGGGCCGTCCTCGCCTCCATGCCCGTTTCAGGAAGCCCCGCAGACGGCGCGTGCTCGAGCATATGGCGGCTGGCATACAGGGCATCGGTAACCCCGAGTCGCTGATTGACCTTGTGCATAAGGAATTGCCTGGTTGAGCGTTAGGATGAGGTTATTCAGGTTGCGTGGGGTAACTGCGGGTTTTGCCCGTCGCGGCATCAATATACGAGACAGCCGTAAGTTCGCCATAGAGTTCAGGCCGCCGATCGGACAGATAGTGCGTCGCCGCCACGATATCATGCATGAGCGTTTCGGGGTGTGTCGGCCCGTAAAACCCCGGTACGCAGTCCGCTATCATCAGCATATGGTCGTTCCAGCCGGAACCCGGTTGATCGGCGCGCGCGGGCGGCAAGGGAATCTCGGGAAGCAGGAAATGACCGTGTGGGTCGACGAGG
>JAJRDJ010000484.1 GCA_028678445.1 Methylococcaceae bacterium | reverse complement strand
TACAGGGTTCCTGACTGTTGCCCTGGTGGGATTGCCTCCCACTGCATACGCCAGCCTTCGCTGGACACACCTCCATGCCGGTTTATCCCGGCGCACCCCCAGAACGGTTAAGCGCCCAGCGGCCCGGTTCCCATCGTTTCGGAAGCGATTTCAGTACAATCGATTCAGTGTCCTTCAATCGGGTTTTGAAGTACCTCAATATTGTGATCGCCGTGGTAGCGGCCCTGACCTTGGCGGGGATATACTGGTGGGCCTACCGCCCGCTGCCGCAGGTCTCTGGCACGATTACCGCTTTTCTCTCAGGCCGGGCGACGGCGGCGCGTGATTCTCTGGGTGTACCGCACATCCTTGCTCAGTCAGAACAGGACGCCTACTTTGTCCAAGGCTACGTTACGGCACAGGACCGCATGTTTCAGATGGACAGCCTGCGGCGGCGAGCGGCTGGCGAACTGGCGGAGATAGTCGGCCCTGCTGCCCTGGAGATGGACCGGGAATCGCGTCGGCTCAGAATGCGCCGCATGGCGGAACAGGCCTATGGCTCGCTGCCGGCCCACGACAAAAGTGCGATCTCCGCTTACGTTCGCGGTGTGAACGAGTACCTGATTCACAACCGCGGCAGGCTCGGGCTCGAGTTTTCAGTGCTCCGGTATGAACCGCGTCCGTGGACGGGCGCCGATTCCATGCTGGTTGTCATGGAGATGTTCCGGGTGCTGACCAGTTCCTGGCGGAGCGAGATCACAAAACGGAACATGCTGAGGGACGGCGATGCGGAAAAGGTGAACCTGTTGTTTGCGCTTCGCGGCGGAGGCGAGATCGCAATGGGATCGAATGCCTGGGTCGTTTCCGGGAAGCACACCGCGTCGGGAAAACCGCTGCTGGCCAGCGACCCTCATCTGGAGTACTCGGTACCCGGCATCTGGCACAGGGTTCATATCCAGGCCCCTGGGCTGAAGGTTGCCGGGGCGATCATGCCTGGCCTGCCGGGAGTCATCATCGGACATAACGACCGGCTCGCCTGGGGCGTGACGAACCTGGGTTTTGATGTCCAGGATCTCTATGAGGAACGAATCGATGAACGCACGGGACGCTACGAATACCAGGGAAAGACCGAGCAAGCGCGCCCGGAACGCGATGCAATCCTGGTCAAGGGCGCTCCGCCGCAGGATTCGGCTGTATGGGTCACTCGCCATGGTCCAGTGTTTGCCGGAGACGGCGACAAACGTTTATCCTTGCGGTGGCTGCCGGCAGAGTTGGGAACGGTCCAATACCCCATCCCGCAGTTGAACCGTGCGGCCAACTGGGAGGAATTCCGGGCAGCCCTGGCGCGCTATGCGGGCCCTGCGCAGAACTTCGTTTTTGCTGACGTCGAAGGAAACATAGGGTATCACGCAGCCGGCTGGCTTCCGATCCGGAAGGGGCATCGAGGGGATGTCCCCGCGGATGGCCCCAGCGGGAAATCGGAATGGGAGGGCTTCATCCCGTTTGAAGTGCTTCCTCATGCCTTCAACCCACCCAGTGGAATCATAGTTACCGCCAACCAAAATCCTTTCCCTGATCAGTACCCGTATGCTGTCAACGGGAATTTCGCTCCACGCTACCGGCAGCGGCAGATCTATGACCGCCTGGCGAGACGAAACGTATGGAGAGCCGATGAGATGCTCGCGGTCCAAAAGGATGTCTACTCGGCCTTCGATCATGCCCTCGCCCGGGAACTGGTTGGCGCCTATGATCGCCAGAAGGCCGGCAGCACGCAACTGGCTCCGGCGGTGTCCGTGCTGCGGAAGTGGAACGGGCAGATGGAGAAGGACCAGGCCGCTCCCATGATTACCGCACTTGCGTTTCAGCACTTGCGCAAGGCGATCGCCGAGAGGGCTGCGCCGGGAAAGGGCGCGGACTACCAGGGCGAGGTTGCAGCCGCGGCATTGGAAAAGCTCATCGAGTCCCGGTTGTCAGGATGGTTCAACGGCTATGATGACGCGCTGTTGAAGAGTTTCGCGGAAGCGGTGGAAGAGGGCCAGCGCATGCAGGGGCGAGACCCCGCGAAGTGGATCTACGGCAAGCGCCAGGAGGTCCTGATTGCTCACCCTGTGGGACATAGATTGCCCCTCGTTTCCGGACTGTTCGACATCGGTCCTGTAGAAATGAGCGGCTCACCGCTGACCGTGAAGCAGACTACAACACGAGTGGCACCCTCCATGCGGATGGTGGTTGATTTGGGTGATTTTGACCGCTCCGCGCTGGTCCTTCAAATCGGCGAATCGGGTCACGTTTTATCGCGCAACTACCGAAACCAGTGGGATGCCTACTATGCAGGCCGTGGTCTGCCGTGGAAATTCCGCGACGTCGATCGGACCAGCGTCGTCGCATTCCTGCCCGGGAAGTAAGTCTATCTGGCTTCCAGTTCGACGACTGCTGCCCGCCACTCGGCGTCGAGTTTGACCGGCAGTCCTTCCTGCGCCAGCGATTGCTGCGTGAAGGTCCCCGCTGGTTGGCCGTCCAGCATGACGGAATAGCGCGCGCCTTCGCTGAGCCCGCGCAACTTCAATGATTGCGTGGAGCTGCTCTGGCCGAGGCGATAGGCCGTGACAACACTCTTCTTGCGGTCCTCGGTGACGTACTGGAGCGCCATCCAACCGGCCGGATTCTGGTTCGGGGGAGGCGGAGTCAGGTGGTAGACGTCTGCGTCTTTGATGACCGGCCGGATGCGCTTGTACAGCGCCACGTTTTCCTGGCTGCGCTTCTTCATCGCGCCGCTCCAGTCAAACACCCGGCTGGAGATGCCATACTGGCCATTCATCGGAACCCGGAACATGAAATCCCACCAACCTTCGGGTTTTCCGAGATCGACTTCGCCTTTGTGCGTATCTCCGACCATCCAGTGATTGCAGACTTGAGGCGAGAAGGCCAGAGTGCAGCCGTAGGCCAGTTGCACGGAGGCCACCGGGTCGACGACATCCGAGAGCCAGGTGGTGTGAGTGTGGCGCATGATGCCTGAATCGAAACGCAACCCGCCGCTCGAGCAGTTCTCGATGACCAGCTTCGGATAGGCCCCGCGCACTTCATCGAGCCATGCATAGTAGTTCATGACGTGGTCCAGCAGGACGCTGCCCGGGCGATCCGCCGAGGCGGGATCGAACTCGGCTCCGATGTCGATGTTGTAATCGATCTTGATCCAATCCAGCGCACAGGTTCGCATGAGCTGGTCGATGACGCCTCGTGCCCAAGCGCGCACCTGGGGCTTTGAAAAATCGAGCATGTAGCGAACACCCTTGAGTAGGGGCTTGCCGTTGTAGCTGAGGCACCAGTCGGGATGCTCCTTGATGAGGCGGGATTCCGTGCCGATGTTC
>JAJRDJ010000483.1 GCA_028678445.1 Methylococcaceae bacterium | reverse complement strand
TCACCCCGTCGGACCGGCGCAGGAGCTGCAGGACATGATTGCCGGGCAGCGGCGGCCACGGTAATGGCTGCCGGGCCGGGCCGATTTCCCGGTTATCGAGCCGGAAATCGGCCTGCTCCGCCCCCGTCGCCTTGAGCCATATCTGCTGATGAGTAACCGGAATGTCGGGGTCAAGTGCAATGATGACGCCGTCGGGTGGCGACTCAATGCGCGGGCGGTGTTGGCCCGCCCCGGCCAGCACCTCCTCGGTCTCGGTACCGGCCATAAACCATTCCGGACGCGGTGGCTCGATGGGAGGCTCGTAGCTGATAGCTTGCCGGATCACACCCTCCGGAGCCGGTGGGCCCGATGCCGGTTCCGCGTCCAC
Source organism: Methylococcaceae bacterium (assembly GCA_028678445.1). Classification (GTDB taxonomy): domain Bacteria; phylum Pseudomonadota; class Gammaproteobacteria; order Methylococcales; family Methylococcaceae; genus UBA6136. Next base: position 3,175 of record JAJRDJ010000483.1, on the reverse strand, counting down.
CAAGCCCGCCATGATGGCCGCCCAGGCCGGTGCGGCGCCGGTTACGCCCGAGACATTCTGCATGGCATCGCCTTCGAAATTGCCCACCCAGACGCCGACGGTATAGCGGCGGCTGAAACCGATGCACCAGTTGTCCCGCATATCCTTGCTGGTGCCGGTCTTGACCGCCGACCAAAACCGCGTCGCGAGCGGGCTGTCCAGCCCGAAAGTCACCGAGCGGCTGGCGCCATCGCTCAGGATGTCGGCCACCAAAAAAGCCGCCTCGGCACTCATGACCCGTCGCGTGGCCGTGCTGTCTGCGGGCGAGGGCAGGAAACGCAGCGGGCTCCACACCCCGCCGTTGGCCAGCGTCCGGTAAGCATTGACCTGCTCCAGCAGGCTCACTTCTGCGGAACCGAGTGCCAGCGAAAATCCGTAATATTCACCGCTCTCGGTCATCCCGGCGTAGCCAAGATCGACCAGCCGGTCGCGGAATGACTCGACGCCGATGAGTACCAGCGTCCGCACGGCCGGCACGTTCAGGGAGGAAGCCAACGCGGTGCGGACACTCACCGGACCCTTGAAATCGCGATCGTAATTCTGGGGGATGTAAAGACCGCTCGCCGTCGTCAGATTCACCGGCGAATCCTCCAGGATGGAGGCCGGGGTGAGATAGCGCCGTTCCAGCGCGAGCCCATAAAGGAAAGGCTTGAGTGTCGAGCCGGCCTGACGGCGGGCGGCGGCTCCATCCACCTGGCTGGCGGTTGATCCGGCGCCGGCTGACCCGACATAGGCCAGGACCTCCCCGGATGGGTTGTCGACGATCACGGCGGCCCCGTCCCGCGCATTCCTCCCCCCCAGTCCGGCCAACTGCTCACTCATCGCTCTTAGGGCCAGCCGCTGCAAGCGAGCCTCCAAGGTTGTCGCGACGCGGTCGCCGGGATGTTTCAGAAAGCGTCGCGCCAGTTGCGGCGCCAGAGCGATCGCCTTCTCCCGCCAGGACACGTTGCCTTTCAGGATACGGGCAATCAGGGATTCGAGATCAGGGCAGCTCACGGAAAAATTGCCCGACCGGGCGATGGCGCAGGCGCGCTTTTTCAGGCGGGCCTCACCAGCATTCGGCGCGGGTAGCAAGGCCGCGAGGGTGATGGATTCGGCCTCGCTTAGTCCGGAGGGATGTTTGCCGAACAACGCCTGGCTGGCCGCCGTCAGACCCTGCAACTCCCCCCGGAAGCCGGCCCGGTTGAGGTACACCTCTAGTATTTGCTCCTTTGTCCAGCGCCGCTCGATAGCCAGGGCCTCGGTGATCTGCCGAAGCTTCTGCCCGAGGCTCCGTCCCGCCCGGGGAGGGTTCAGTACCGGGTCCAGGAGTCCTGCGGTTTGCATGGTCAGGGTGCTCGCCCCCCGGAGCCGGCCCTCCCTCGCCCATCCGTGTACCGCACCGAGCATGGCGCGAATATCGAGCCCGCCATGGGTGTAAAAGCGGCGATCCTCGGCGAGGAGAAGGGCATGGAGCAGCGCCGGCGAGACGTCCCGCAAGGGCACCCATTCCAGCCGGAGGATCGTTTGGTCAAGGCGCTGCGTCTGCAGCACCTCGCCCTGCCGATCGAGCAGATAGGCTGCAGAAGGAATCCACCCGGCACGGACCGCGTCGAATGCGGGCGGCTCGGCCAACTGGCCGGCCAGCCAGACCGCTGGCCATGGCACCAGCAGCAGGGCCAGTGTCAGCATGAGGGCGATGCGCCGGAAACGCTCTTTCAGGCATGGCGCGGTCATTCGCAACCCCGGCATCACTTTCCCAGGACCGTCACAGGGGTATTGGGATAGTCTGCGAAGACCTCGGGTGCATACAGCGCCTCGACGTGGGTCGCGGGCAGGACAAAGGTGCCGGGGTTGTTCAGCCGTACCGTGTATTCCACAGTCCATGGACCCTTCGGCACGAACTGGTAATAGGCCCGGAAGCCATCCTGCCGGCGCTCTTCATAGGCCAGCCAAGCGCGGCCCTCGCTCCGTTCACCCCGCGTCAGCAATCCGGTCTCCCGCCCCAATCCCTTACCCAGAATCGTGGCGCCCGCCGGGACGGGATCGTCGACGACCACCCAGGTCATATCGGATTGTGCTTCGAGTTCCAGCGTCACGCGGGCGGTGTCGCCGCGTGTCCAGACCCCGGGGATTTTCTGCTCCACCGGCTGCACCGTCCGCTGCAGCTTGAAACCCGCACTCAGGGGACTCGTCAACGGCAGCGCGGCCTTGACCTGGACCATGGCCCAGGGTTTTCCGGTGCCCACTTGCGTCAGCGACAGCAGTTCGCGACCCTCCGGCAGGGCGAACTCGATGCCCCCTGAGGGGCCCGTCGCGGTCCATTGATACGCCCGCTGCTGTGACTCCATTGTGGCTTTGGTCTGTCCGGTTACCGGGATCGCTTCGAATCTTGCGTTGAATTTTTCCATCGCCAGCACGCCCCAGGCATTCGCGGTGGTCATATTCCAGTGACCGCGCTGCAGACGGCTCAGCGCGCCACGAGCCAGTTTCGGCACGTCGGCTTGCCAGCCCGGCTCCCGCAAACTCGCCAGCACCATGCGCACGGCATTGACGTCACCGGACAGCATCAGCCACCACAGGGCATCCTGCGCTTCGGTGGAAAAGCCGAGCGTGGTGCCATGAAAAGTCAGCCGTGTCCGCAGAATCTGCTCGGCCTCGCGTCGGCGCGCGTCACGGTCAGGCATTCCTTCGACCCGCCCCAGGATGCCGTACCAGTCGAGCACGGCGGAGGTCGGCCAGGCATTCACATCCAAGGCGATCGAATCCAGCAGTTCGGGTGTCGCTTCTGCATAGCGGGAAAGCGCCTCGATCGCGGCCAGCTTCCGCAGGCTGAGATCCGGCGCGCTGATCGCCGAATCCCGTACCGCCCGACCCCCTATGAACTTCTTCAAGCCCTCGATCATCCGGGCACGGGTTTTTTCCGGCAGCTCCCAACTGGCCTCTTGGGCAATCGCCAGCACATAGCTGGTCAGCACATCGCTGCCCATGAGATGGTCGCTAGGGAAGTACTTGAGCAGTCCGTCCCGGTCCAGGGACACCGGCACCTGACTCAGCACCTCTGCCCAGCGCGATTTGTCGCGCAGTGCGATGGCAACCGACACCTTCTGCTCCAGACAGCTGTATGGATACTGCCGCATGTAATCGGTTACCCCCG
>JAJRDJ010000482.1 GCA_028678445.1 Methylococcaceae bacterium | reverse complement strand
CAAGCCTATACCAATGCCCCGTTTATCGTGCGCGAGGATTTCCGGTTCGAGGATGGACTGTACAGCGGGTATGACGAAAGCAACCCGGAAGTCCGCTACGATCGGACTACCTGGACCTACGAACTGGATGAGCATGGTTATGCCAAGGTGGACCCTACCCTGCAACATCCCCGCTGCGTCTTCAAGCTGCTGAAAGCCCACGTAGAACGCTATACACCGGAGACGGTGACGGATATCACCGGCACGCCGCAGGACGATTTTCTCAAGGTATGCGAGCTGATCGCCTCCACCGCCGTACCGACCCGCACCCTCACCAGCCTTTATGCCTTGGGCTGGACTCATCATTCCGTGGGCGTGCAGAACATCCGCGCCATGGCGATGATTCAGTTGCTGCTAGGCAATGTCGGCATGTCTGGCGGCGGCGTGAACGCGCTGCGCGGTCATTCCAACATTCAGGGCCTGAGCGACCTGGGTCTTCTGACCGAAATGCTGCCGGGGTACATGACCCTGCCACGCGACCACGAAACCACCCGTGCCGGCTACCTGGAGAAACGGACTCTCAAGGCGCTCAGACCAGGGCAATGGAGCTACTGGTCCAATTTCCCGAAGTTCCATACCAGCCTGATGAAGGCCTGGTACGGCAAGGCGGCGACGCCGGACAACGACTATGCTTACGACTGGCTGCCCAAGCTGGACAAGCCTTACGATAGCCTGCGCATGTTCGATCTGATGGGCCAGGGCGAGGTCAACGGCTTCATTTGCCAGGGGTTCAACCCTTTGGCTTCCTATCCCGACAAAGGCAAGGTCTCCGCCGCCTTGTCCAAGTTGAAATTCATGGTCGTGATCGACCCTCTTGCCACGGACACTTCGGAGTTCTGGCAAAACCATGGCGAACACAATGATGTGGACACCGAGGCCATTCAGACCGAAGTGTTCCGCCTGCCCAGCACCTGCTTCGCCGAGGAGGACGGCTCCCTGGTCAACAGCTCGCGCTGGTTGCAATGGCACTGGAAAGGCGCGGAGCCGCCCGGCGAGTGCCGCACCGATATCGAGATCATGGCCGATTTGTACCAGCGGCTGAAGGCGATGTATCGCGCGGAAGGTGGCGCCTTTCCCGACCCCCTCCTGAATCTGCACTGGCCCTACCAGAAGCCCCAAGAACCCACGGCCGAGGAGCTCGCCCAGGAATACAACGGTTATGCCCTGGTCGACCTGGCCGATCCGCATGAACCCGGCAAGATCACGCTCAAGGCGGGCCAGCAATTGTCCGGTTTCGCGCAGCTCCGCGACGATGGCGGCACGGCCTGCGGCAATTGGATATTCAGCGGCGCCTGGACCGAGGCCGGCAACCAGATGGCGCGGCGCGATACCGCCGACCCCACCGGGATGGGTATTTCACCGGGCTGGGCCTGGTCGTGGCCGGCCAACCGGCGCATCCTCTACAATCGGGCCTCCCTCGATCCATCCGGCAGGCCGTGGAACGAACAGCGCAAAATCATCGAATGGGACGGCGAGCGCTGGAGTGGTCTTGACGTGCCCGACTTTAAGGCCGACGTGCCGCCAGGTGGCGAGATGTCCCCCTTCATCATGAATCCGGAAGGCGTGGGCCGGCTGTTTTGCGCCGACCGACTGGCGGACGGGCCATTCCCGGAACATTACGAACCCTTCGAAACGCCGCTGGGCACCAATCCGCTCCATCCCAAAGTCGTCAGCAACCCGGCGGCCCGCGTGTTCGCGAACGACCGGGCCATGCTGGGAGACAGGAAGGAATTTCCCTACGTGGCAACCACCTATCGCCTCACCGAGCTCTTCAATACCTGGACCGACCACGTGCGGATCAATGCCTCGTTACAGCCGGAGCAGTTCGTCGAAATCGGCCAAGCCCTGGCCGCGAAACTGGGCATCAGCAATGGCGAAATCGTCGTGGTTCGGTCCAAACGCGGCCACATCAAAGCCGTGGCGATGGTCACCCAACGTATCAAGCCGCTAAAGGTCGCCGGCCAGACCGTGCACCAGATCGGCATTCCGGTGCATTGGGGGTTCATGGGCGTCACCCGCAAGGGCTTCTTCTGCAACAACCTGACGCCCTATCTGGGAGACGCCAATACCCAGACGCCGGAGTTCAAGGCGTTTCTGGTCAATGTCGAAAAAGACATGAGCGAGTACATGCCGCACACCCACAAACCGGGCGAGGGGCACGAAGAGCGCCAGCGTCCCGAAACGCGTCTGGAGGAAGACCGTGAAGTCACGCCGGCCTCCTGGCTCACGCGTGTCCTCAAGGGCACTACGGAGGTCTAGTCATGGCGCTGCAATCCCTGGATATCCGCCGCCGCTCAGCCACCACCACGCCCAGCCCGCAGCAGCGGCACATGACGGAGGTGGCCAAGCTGATCGATGTCACCAAATGCATCGGCTGCAAGGCTTGCCAGTCGGCCTGTCAGGAGTGGAACGATTTGCGCGAGGAGGTGGGAATCAACGAAGGTTCCTACCAGAATCCGCACGACCTTACCGCCAATAGCTGGACGTTGATGCGCTTCGCGGAAACCGAAGCCAACGGCCATCTGGAATGGCTGATCCGCAAGGACGGCTGCATGCATTGCGCCGATCCCGGTTGTCTCAAGGCCTGCCCCGCGCCGGGCGCCATCGTCCAGTACAGCAATGGCATCGTCGATTTTCACGAGGAAAACTGTATCGGCTGCGGTTACTGTATTGCCGGCTGTCCGTTCAACATCCCGCGGCTCTCCAAAAAGGACAGCAAGGTGTACAAATGCACCCTCTGTTCGGACCGGGTGTCGGTGGGTCTGGAGCCGGCCTGCATCAAGGCCTGTCCGACCCAGGCGCTGGTGTTCGGCAGCAAGGAGGACATGATCGAGCACGCGAACGAGCGCATCGTTGATCTCAAGGAGCGCGGATTCGAGCATGCCGGCCTTTACGATCCGGCGGGCGTCGGCGGCACGCACGTGATGTACGTTCTGCACCATGCCGACCAGCCACAGCTCTACAACGGCTTGCCGAAGGACCCGGCCATCAGCCCGACGGTCGGTCTCTGGAAAGGCATCATGAAACCCCTGGCCACGGCGGCGATGTTCTTTACGGCGCTGGCCGGGTTTTTTCACTATGTCACCATCGGGCCCAACGAAGCGGACGAAGATGAGGAGGACCACCAGGCATGAGCACCGAACATTCTTCCCGCCTCATCCGGCGCTACGCTCCGCTGGAGCGGTTGAACCACTGGCTGACCGCCGTTACCTTCATCGTGCTGGCGCTCTCTGGACTCGCGTTATTCCATCCCTCGATGTTCTGGATCAGCCAGTTCTTCGGCGGGCCGGTCTGGACACGGATTCTGCATCCCTATATCGGCGTGCTGATGTTCGTCTCCTTTTCCGGACTGGCACTGAAATTCTGGCGTCATAACCTCATCACCCGCAACGACATCATCTGGCTGGAGCGCATCATGGATGTGGTGCGGAACCGCGAAGAACGCCTGCCCGAGGTGGACCGCTATAACGCCGGCCAGAAGCTGCTATTCTGGACCATGATCGCCACCATTCCGACGCTATTGGTGACGGGGGTGATCATCTGGCGGCCCTGGTTCGCGGGGTATTTCCCGATTGATGCCGTGCGCATCGCGGCCTTGCTGCACGCCGTCTGCGCCTTCGTAATGATCTCCGGCATCATCGTCCATATCTATGCGGCCATCTGGATCAAGGGCACTGTCGGCGCGATGGTGCGCGGCACCGTCACTCCGGGCTGGGCGCGCAAGCACCATCCCGGCTGGTATCGGCGAATACGGAGCGGGGAAGAGCATTGAGCGGGAACTCCGGCACGGAAGCCGGAGCCTTTTGCTCAGTAAGTTTCCCGCGGCCGGTGACCTTATTCGAGCGACGCTCCGCGCGCTTCCGGGCCTTGTCGGCGACTACTCCTTCCCTCTCGGGATATCTGTCCCTCCTCGCCACGCTGACCGGAAGGCAGGCTGAATCAGCCGGGAGATTACCTGCCTTTCAGCCTGCCGCTACCGGGTTGCGAGCACTGGCTGTTGAGCATCAGCGTCGCGATACGGTCTGGCAAGCGGTGCT
>JAJRDJ010000481.1 GCA_028678445.1 Methylococcaceae bacterium | reverse complement strand
CGGATGGTGGTCTGGCAGTGGGGGCAGCGCGAACGCGGGGTGACCACCGACTCCCCGGCGGGAATACGGTAAATGCAGACGTTGAGGAACGAGCCGATGACCGCACCGAGGATAAACGCTCCGGTCATCAGCAGGGAAAGCTGGACACTGCTCATACAGATCCTTGCGGCAAGGACGGGGACAGCAGCCGGGCGATGCCGGCCGTGACCTCATCGACGACAATCTCGCGCATGCAGCGGGCAGCGTGCGGGCAGGCGGGAGTGTAACCGAAGCGGGTGCAGGGGGAACAGGGTAAATTTCTGTTCAAGACCACGTGCCGCGGCCCGCGCGGCGCCCACTTGGCGGCGATCCCTGAACCGAACAAGGAGACGGTCGGCCGACCGAGACCGACAGCAATATGCAGGATACCGGAGTCGCCGCTGATCACCACGGCGGCTCTTTCGAGAATGGCTGCAGTCTCCGCAAGAGTGGTCAGTCCCGCCAGATTGATTACCGGCAAATCCGCAGCGATGCGTTCCCCCTCCTCGCGGTCTCCCTCCCCGCCGACCACCGCAACCCGCAGATTCCGGCCGAGACTCCAGGCAGCCACCTCCCGGAAACGCTCCGCCCCCCAGCGACGTTCGGCGATACTGGCCCCGGGGAACAGGACCACCAACGGACGTTCATCACCATCCGGCAGCAACCGGGTCACCTTTTGCCGCGCGGCTTCGGGAACCTGCAGCCACGCCTCTGCGGACGTGGCAAACTTCGTTACCCCCAGCGGTCCCAGCAAGCGGAGGAAGCTATCCACTTCATAATCATCGTGACTATAGGGGATGGCGTGGGTAAACAGCCGGACACGCTCGTTGGTGGCATAGCCGATCTTGAACGGCGCCTTCACCAAGCGGGCGATCACGGCGGAGAGACGATGCCACTGCTCGGTGTCGATAACCACGTCGTAACGGTTGCGCAGTACCTGAAGCATCTGCCTGGGGCGGTCGTAAAGATACACGTTGCGGATTTCGGGGCAGAGGGCAAACGCCCCCGCGTTGCGGCGCTCGGCGAGGATGTCGATAACTGCTTGTGGAAAGTTCTTGCGGATAGCTTGCACCGCTGGCACCAAGTGCACGGCATCGCCGATACCACCGGGGCGGATGAGAAGGAGACGTGCCAATGGCAGTGGCCTAGCATCCCTCCTCGGCGCAGGCAGGCAGCGGGCAACTACCGGCCCGACAGCGCCGTCTAACTTCTTGAGCGGGCTAATTCTTCGCTCTGCCATGCGGTGCCTGCTCGATGATTTGCCGGTAAAGTGCAAGATGCCGCGCTGCAACGATGTTCATATCGAATCTAGCGAGAACCTTGTGGCGAGCGGCTGCTCCTAGGGTCCTGCGACACGTCTCGTCGGCCAGCAGCCAGTCAAGCTCGGCGGCCAAAGCCAGCGGGTCGCTAGCAGCCGCAAGGCAACCATCATGGCGATGATCGATCTGCTCCCCCACCCCACCAACGGCAAAAGCCACGCAGGGGGTGCCGCAGGCCATCGCTTCAGTCACCATGTTGGGGAGGTTCTCCTCGCGACTGGCCAGCACGAAACAGTCGGCAGTTCGGTAGACCTCGGTCATGGCCGCCTCATCAGCAAATTGGCCGAGATCGACCACCGGTACCCCAGCGATCTCGGCCGGCACAGGGCCTGGCTCACCGACCAGCAGCAGGCGACAGCGCCTTTTCCTGGCGCTGTCGAGGGTGGCCAGGGCCGCGGTCAAGAGGTCGAAACCTTTGTTGGGGTCTTGCAAACAGTTCTTCGCGCCGAACAGGATCATAAGGTGGTCGGGTTCCAGTCCAAACGCCTGGCGGGAGGCTGCGCGGTCCCCCGGCCGGAACTGCTCCGTGTCGATGCCATTAGGGATCACCTCGATCCTTACGCCGGCGAAAAGGGAACTGCACCGAGCCCGCTGCGCCATCCAGTGGCTCGGCGCGACGACAGTAAGCTTGTCCAGTGGATAGCAGCGGCGCTTGCGCTTCCAGACCCGCCGGGAAAGATCCCGATCCTTGTCCGAGGCACGCACGGGGCAACTCCCGCATTGCGCCTCGTAGCGGCGGCATGGCCCCGGGAGATAACATCCTCCGGTAAACGGCCAGGAGTCGTGCAGGGTCCAGACCAGTGGCATATCGAGCTGGCCAAGAGTTTCGATACGCAGGAAGCCGTCGCCCACCCAGTGCAAATGCACCAAGTCCGGCGCCAGGCTCTGTAACTTTCGGACAAGGCTGCCCGGTACCCATGCCGGCGAGAAATTATGCTGCTTACGACGAGGGTATATTTTACAGGGGAGAATATCCAGGCAGCCGGCCGCCCAAGCAAGCCAGGGTTCTTCGCAGTTGTCGTGGCGACCTTTCTCGGAGTATGTTGGCCTCGTAAGCGATGTCAGTTCGATTCCGGCACGCCTTAACCCTATACCCAAGCGCATGGCCGCCCGCGCGGCCCCCCCCGTAGAGGCATAGGTGTTGAGGACAGTGACCTTCACGATTTTGGCCCGCCGGAGCACGCCATTTGAACTTCCAGCTTGCCGCTAACACTGCACAACGATGGCTCAGAAGAAACTGGCCTTCCAAGACCCCGTTTTCCCAAGACGACGAGGGCGTTGCCATCGTGTTTGTCAACTACAACACACTCGATTTGACCGCCTCCCTTTTGTTTTCCATCT
>JAJRDJ010000480.1 GCA_028678445.1 Methylococcaceae bacterium | reverse complement strand
TGGCCAGCAACAGGCTCTTGGTTTTCGGGCCTATCTCGCGCAGGAAGGCCATCAGCTTGTTGGGATCGGCGCGCTCGTTGATTTCATCGGCATTGGCAGTAACCGCAGGCACCTTGCGGCGGCGGGCGCGGTGCGCTTCATCGATGATCACGCAGGTGTAGCGCCGGCTCAGCAGCTGATTCACCCCTTCCGACAGACCGCGCACCACCAGCCCTTGCGACACCAGGCCAATGCGGCGCTGGCACTTGCCGAGCGACTTGGCCCCCTCCGACGGGTATTCCAGATCGTTCTCATCCACCCAGGCGCGGCCATTCCAGCGGGCCGAGGGCAGCAGCAGGAGTTCCATCAACTCATCCTGCCACTGTTGCAGCAGCGGCTTGGGGGCCAGCACCAGGATCGGCCCGCCGTCGGGATCATCCAGCGCCATCAGCAGCGCCGCCATCGCGAGCTGAACGGTCTTGCCCAACCCCACCTGATCGGCCAGCACCAGCCGCGCACCGCCCAGCCGGTGCCGTTCCAGCGCCAGGCGGGCGAAATACTTCTGGTGCGGCCAGAGTCCCTGATCGCGGCGATACACCGGCGTTTCGACGGCAGCGGCGGCGGCAGCAACCGTGGGATCGGCCATAGCGTTCAGTTCCGCCGGTTCGATCACCCGGCGCTCCATGATCCGCCGGACATCCTGCGTGATGAACGGACAACAGGCGAGATCGACGGCGCGGGCATCGTTCCACAGCGCGTCGAATTCCTCCTGCACCCAGGCAATGGTGTACGGGTCGTCGTCTTCCCACAGCAGCTCGTAATTCAGCGTCCAGGCAGAGGCGCTCTCGTTGACGCTGCCGAGAAAGGCGATGGCCGTTCCATCGGCGTGGCGCACCACGCCGGCCTTGCCGTGAATCAGGCCGAACGCGGCATCGGGCAGCACCCGCACCAGCATCTTCCGGTGAGTCAGGGCCTCGTAGAGGGCTCGGTACCGGGGCAACGCCGCGGGCGGTGCGTCTTCGGGTTTGCCGGCACACCAACTCCGGCGTAGCGCCGCCTGGGCGGCGGCCGCCGTGATCAGGTCCTGCGGATCGAGGTCCGAGTTGCAGATGACCCGTACGGGTCCGGTGACTTTCGCCAAGGCCTCGCCAGCCACCTCGAACAGACTGGAGCGGAAATAGCCGGCAATGCGGTCATAAGCGACGGCGCCATCCAGCCGCTGGTTCAATACGGCCCGGTCGAGACGGTTACGGCGGCTGGAATGGCGCTGGATCATTCAACGCCTTCCCATCCAGGGTGAGTGTTGCAACTGGCCGGTTTTTTCGGAGACTTCAAATCTTCCCGTCATTCGTCGCCGGGTACGGGTGGGCGCTGCGGCACCTTGTCCAGAATTGCCCGCAACGCGGCGGGATCGGCGTGTGCGGCGCGATTGCGCATATACGTCTCGGCTGTCAGCGCGGAGATTTTTTCTACCACCGCACTCATGACGAACTGATTGACCGGCACGCCGTCAAGATCAGCCATCTCCTGGAGGTGGCGTTGAATGGAATTGGGCAGGGTTAGATTCAAAGTAGTCATTACATTTTCTCCAATTGCTCCAGCAGGGTTTTCGGGGTAATCACTTCAATACCAAAGCGGGACGCCGGACGAAAATCCTTGGCGTTGAAACTGACTATACATGGCACTCGCGCGGCGACGGCCAATTCCAGCACCATATCGTCGCTGGCATCCGGCAGGCAGGGCCGCCACAGGAAATAAACTGCCTGGAATTCCGCCAAAGCGCACAGATTATCCAGAACAGCGTCCACCTCCACATCGTTCAGACTCAGCGTCGCCTGATTGCGCTTGAGCACGTCCTCATACTCGAATAGCAAAGGCGCCGATAGCGCGACACGAACCCTGCCCGCCTCAATGGCTCTGAGTAGTTGGTACGCCTTCCCGCTGGCCGAATACAGGCCAGCGTACAAAACGTTGGTATCGAGGACAATGCGTAGCGGTGGGTTAGTCATAGGCTGTAACCAACCGGGACAAGGTGCGTGAACAGACGTGGCAACAAATCGGCTTGGCCGCTGCGGAACAAGGTAATCAACGGCGAGGCGTTGATGACGACCGCATCAATCCGCATCGCGCAATTCCTCGGCGACATCGTCCGCCGTGTATTGGAAGGGACTGACCTGGTAGCGCGACAATGCATCGATGAATCCCGCCCGCGTCAGACCCGCAATTTCGGCGGCGCGGCCTTGGGAAAACCGGCCGAGTTCGTACCATTTCACGGCGGCGGCGACGCGCATCTCCCGCGCAAATTCCTGGGGCGCTTGATGCAAGGCGGCAAATGCCGATTCAGGCATGTCCAGGGCGAGTTGTGTCATGGCTTTCTCCTTTACAAGGATTGCAGTGTCTCACATCAGGCGTGATCATTCCGCAGCCGGCCGGCCAGAATGCGGGCGGCGGCGGAGTCGTCGGTCCACTCGCCCATGCCCTCGGCGTTGCCCAGCGCGGCGAGCCAGTCGAGCAGGCCGACGAAGCGTTCGCGCTGGCCCCAGTAAGCCTGGCCGAGGGTGTCGCGCAGGTATTGGCGGCCGGGTTCGGGGCTGTGGTCGGCGGCGGCGGTTTCGCGGATGGCGAACATCAGGTGGCGCAGCGGCGCGGTGGCAAACGGGTGTGGACCGGCCGTGACAGAGCGGCCACGGCGGGCGGGCAGGGCGG
>JAJRDJ010000082.1 GCA_028678445.1 Methylococcaceae bacterium | reverse complement strand
ACTACGATTTCATGTACGGCATCAACGATGCCCAGGAAGAGGACGGCTCCGTCATGGAGCGCATCCGGGTTCGAGGCAACGAGGTCATCAACCTCCAATGGGCGCCTCAGGGACCGCAATTACTGGGCGGCGAGGGGCTGACGTCCGGACGCTAGGCACCGGCCAGCGCCTGGCCGTTTTGTCCCACCACGATTCCACGACCCCTCCATCATGAAAAGCTATCGAAAAGAACTCTGGTTCAATACACCGCAGCGCATGGGCTTCATCAATATCACCGGCGAAGTGGAGGCGTGCCTCCGCAACAGCGGCATCCGCGAGGGGCTGGCACTGGTCAACGCGATGCACATCACCGCCTCGGTATTCATCAATGACGACGAGCGCGGCCTGCACGGGGATTTCGAAACCTGGCTGGAAGAGCTGGCCCCGCATGCGCCGCTGAGCCGTTACCGGCATAACCAGACCGGAGAGGATAACGGCGATGCCCACCTGAAGCGGCAGATCATGGGCCGCGAGGTGGTGGTGGCCATTACGGCGGGAAAACTCGATTTCGGCCCGTGGGAGCAGATTTTCTACGGAGAGTTCGACGGCCGCCGCAAGAAGCGAGTGCTGGTGAAGATCATCGGGGAATAATGCGCGGCGGGCGGGCAGCGGGTAAGGGGCACCGCAGCCCTGTTCGCCGTTGCATGAGACAACCGCCAGGTAGCCGTCTGGCATTATCATGACGCATGACTACCGCCCACGAGACCGGAACCTGAATGGCCAATAAGGAAGCCACTGCCCGCATCAAGATCAACAAGCTCCTCGAAAAAGCCGGTTGGCGCTTCTTTGCCAACGAGCAAGGCCCGGCAAACATCCAACTGGAGCCCAAGGTGACGTTGAAAACCCAGGATTTGGACGCGCTGGGTGAAAACTTCGAGAAGGCCAGCAATGGCTTTATCGACTTCCTGCTGCTCAACGAGAAAGGCTTTCCGTTCATCGTGCTGGAAGCCAAGTCCGAGGACAAGAACCCCCTGGTCGGCAAGGAACAGGCGCGGAAATACGCCAAGGCGCAAAACTGCCGGTTTGTCATGCTCTCGAACGGCAATCTGCATTACTTCTGGGATCTGGAGCGCGGTAACCCGTACCTCATCACGGCCTTTCCCACGCCGGCCTCCGTGACGGGTTATCAGACAACCGCGCCGAATCCCCAGCGCCTGATCGAAGAGGTGGTCGAGGATGATTATGTGGTGCTAACCCAGCGCCCGTACTACGCGAGCGAAGCCGCGTGGAAGAACGCTGCGGAGCGCGCCCGCTTTATCGTGGTCAATGGCCTCAGGTTCCTCCGGGGCTATCAAAAGCGGGCCATTCATGCGATCCAGCAGGCCATCAAGCAGGGCCGGGACCGGTTTCTGCTCGAAATGGCCACCGGCACCGGCAAGACGCTGACCGCCGCCGCCATCATCAAACTGTTCCTGCGCACTGGCAACGCTCGCCGCATTTTGTTCCTGGTGGATCGGCTGGAACTCGAAGATCAGGCGCTGAAAGCCTTCAAGAAGGTTCTCGCCAGCGATTACAAAAGCGTCATCTACAAAGAGAATCGCGACGACTGGCGGCATGCGGAAATCGTCGTGACCACCGTCCAGTCGCTGCTGTTCAATAACAAATACCAGCGGCTGTTTTCCCCTACGGACTTCGATCTGGTCATCTCCGACGAAGCCCACCGTTCCATCGGCGGCAATGCCCGCGCCGTCTTCGATTACTTCATCGGCTACAAACTCGGCTTGACCGCCACGCCTTATGACTACCTGAAGCAATACGACAAGGCCAAGCCCACCACCAAGGACCCGCGCGAGTTCGAGCGCCGCCTGATGCTGGATACGTACCGCAGCTTCGGTTGCGACGACGGCCAGCCGACCTTTCGCTATTCCCTGCTCGATGGCGTGAAAGACGGGTTTCTCATCAACCCCACCGTCGTTGACGCCCGCAGCGAGGTAACGACCCAGTTGCTTTCGGAACAGGGTTTTGTGGTCAACTTTGCGGAACGCGAAGGCGACGACCAGCAGGAGACTTTCAAGCAGCGCCAATTTGAAAAGCGCTTCTTCTCCACCGCCACCAATCAGGTATTTTGCAAAACCTTCCTGGACAACGCCTTGCGCGATCCCGTCAGCGGGGAACTCGGCAAGTCCATCATCTTCGCCGTCAGCCAGCATCATGCGGGCAAACTGGTGCAGATTCTCAACGAGATGGCCGAGCGCATGTACCCCGGCAAATATCAGTCCGATTTTGCCGTGCAAGTCACCTCCCAGGTGGACGGCGCGCAGCAGCACACCATCAACTTCACCAACAACAATCTGCTCGGCTCGGCCAATTTCCTTTCCACGTACCGGACCAGCAAGGCCCGCGTCTGTGTCACCGTGGGCATGATGACGACCGGCTACGACTGCCCGGACCTTCTGAACCTCGGCCTGTTCCGGCCGATTTTTTCGCCCACGGATTTCATCCAGATCAAGGGACGCGGTACCCGCCCGCATGATTTCCTGGAACAGTTGTTTGACGACGCCCTCAAGGACAGCATCAAGGCTCCCCGCAAAACCGCCTTCAAGCTCCTAGACTTCTTCGCCAACTGCGAATACTTCGAGAAAGATTTCCAATACGATCAAGTCCGCAAGCTGCCCCAACGCGGCGGGGAGCCGGGCGATGGCCCCCCGCGCCCCCGCAGTGAGGGTTACGAGCACCTGGGCGCCGATAGGCTCTTTACCATCCAGGAGGAAGTCATCGGCGTCGGCGGCATGCGGATCGACCGCCTATTCTATGACCGCTTCGAAGACGCGGTGCGCGAGAATGACTTTATCGCCGCCAGTGTCGAAGCGGGCCAGTGGGACCGCGTGATCGACTATGTCAACAGGGAGCTTTTCGACCAGCCCAGCGAATACTATTCGCTCAACAAGCTGCGCAAGGCCGCTGGCGTGGACCGCCGCCTGTCGCTGCGCGAAATCCTGGAAAAAATCTTCGGCCTCATCCCGCGTTACAAATCCAAGGACGAATTGCTGGAGGAAGAGTTTTCCAAGTTCGTCGCCGACTACAAGCCCGATGCGCCCGAGGCCCTGCCCGCGCTGAAAACCTATTTCAAGGCCTACGCCACCAGCGACCAGATTCGCCACATCATAGATTCCGGCCACCTGACCGACCTCGCCACGCATCCGGCGTTCACCACGCGCGACTTTCGCGCCGTGCCCGCCGCATACCGGACGCTCATCCCTGAATACATCAAGGATTACGTCTCCCTGAACCAGTTCGCCGCTTGAGAATTAACATGGATGCACAGGATGGGCAGGATAAGGGGTTGAGGTATGCGGAGATCACTCAGAGCGTGATTGGGTGCGCCTTTGCCGTCATCAACGAGTTGGGCGCGGGTTTCCTTAAATCGGTTTATGAAAGGGCCCTGCTGCTGGCGCTGAATCAGAAAGGTCACTCGGCGTTGTCTCAACAGCCCATCAAGGTACTGTTCCGGGGTGAATGCGTGGGAGAGTTTTATGCCGATGTGCTGGTCGATGACAGGGTGCTCGTCGAACTGAAAGCCGCCCAAGCCATTACCCCTGAACACCAGGCGCAGATCATCAATTACCTCAACGCGACCGGGATTGAAGTGGGCCTGCTCATCAACTTTGGCAAACCCAAACTTGAATACCGGCGCTTCACTCGAAGTAAGGATTTCAAACAGGGGTAGGCAGGATGCACAGCATAAGGGGGAGGCTCCGCACCGCTTTAATTCCCTCGAATTCGAGGGAATTAGCCATGCACCATGCCACCCCTCGAGAATCAACATGGATACACAGGATGAACAGGATAACTTTATAACCAAAATTCCTGATTATCGTGTCCATCCTGTTCATCCATGTAAATTGACCTATTCAGCATGTTAGACACCGATACCAAACGCCGCATCGACACCGCTCGCGATATTCTCGTCGGCAAGGTCCCCGATCCCAAATCCCAGGTCGAGCAGATCACCATCGCGCTGATCTACAAGTTCATGGACGACATGGACGCCGAGTCCGAGGAACTCGGCGGCAAGCGCAAGTTCTTCACTGGGGAATTTACCCGCTATGGCTGGGCCAAACTGATGGCCCCCGGGCTCGGCGGCTTTGAAATGCTCAACCTGT
>JAJRDJ010000479.1 GCA_028678445.1 Methylococcaceae bacterium | reverse complement strand
TGCAGGAGACCCTGCTCAATTTCCACTTGCGGCCGGAGGTGATGGAGGCTGCCGTTCGAAGAATCGAAGAATTCACGCTTGAGTTCTCCCGCAGGTCCATGGAAGCGGGTCGTGGTTTGGCTGACATCTATTTCTATGGCGATGACTTCGCGACCCAGCGGGGCATGATGATTTCGCCTGCGCATTGGCGCAGATTCCTCAAGCCGACGTATCGGAAAATATTCGCGCTCGCCAAGGGCATGGGTTACCGGGTCTGGTTTCATAGCTGCGGGACCTTTCGTCCAGTGCTCGGCGATCTGGTGGATTGCGGGATGGATGTCTGGGAAACTGTGCAGGCGCATCTGCCAGGCAACGAACCCGAATCATTGAAGCGAGACTTCGGCAAACATATCACCTTCTACGGGGCGATCAGCACTCAACACACCCTGCCGGAAGGAACCACCGACCAAGTGCGCTCGGAAGTGCGTGAGCGAATTCGGGTACTTGGCGAAGGCGGCGGCTACATCTGTGGCAGCGACCATGGCATTATGCCGGATGTGCCGATTGACAACGTCCTGGCGCTGATTGACGAAGCCAGGCGATTCCGACGCTGAAAAACCCAAACCGCCGCTTAAAGAGACTCACTATGGCCTACCATCCCCTCGACCAGCGCTCCGCCGCCCAGTACCTCAAACGCGCGGGCCTGTTTCCCAAAGCCGCCGCCATGACCGTGACAGAAATCGGGGACGGAAACATCAATATGGTCTTTCGGGTGCAGGACAAGCACAACGGCCACTCCGTTATCTTAAAGCACGCCTTTCCGTACGTGCGCTGCGTGGGCGAAAGCTGGCCGCTCAGCTTGGACCGCATCCGGATCGAGGCCGATGCCCTCGAAATCCAGGACCGGCACGTCCCGGCGCTGGTGCCCAAAGTGCTCCACCGCAACAACGAAATGGCTCTCGTTGTGATGGAAGATCTCGGGCGGATGGAAGTCATGCGTAAGGGGATGAACAAGCTGCGCAAGTATCCCCGCTTTGCGGATCACATTTCGACCTTCATGGCCAATGTGCTGTTCTTCACCTCGGATTTGTTTCTCCCCGCGAGAGAGAAGAAGGCCCTGTCCGGTCGTTTCGACAATCCGCTGTGCGGGATCACGGAGGATCTGATTTTTACCGAGCCTTACTTTGACTGTGCGCGCAATAACGTCAATCCGGCGCTAAGGCCCTACTGCGAAAGGGTGTTTTGGCGGAAGTCCAACTTGCGACTCGAGGCCTCGAAGCTGAAGGAGAAGTTCTTAACCCAGGGCCAGTGTCTGATCCATGGCGACCTGCACACGGGATCCATTCTCGCTAACGCGACGGAAACAAAAGTGTTCGACACCGAATTCGCTTTTGTCGGACCTGCGGCTTTCGACCCCGGTTTGCTGGTGGGTAATCTTTTCATCAACTTCCTTGCTTTGGACGGCAAGGAGTTTACCCAAGCGCAAAAGTCGTCGTATCAGCGCTATGTGCTGGAATCGGTGAGGGAAATCTATCACCTGTTTGAGCTGAAGTTCCGGAAGAACTGGGACGACCACAGCAAAGAACCGGCGTTTGCCGTTGCGGGTTTCCAGGATTATTACCTGCGGCAGATGTTTGCAGACACGCTCGGATTTGCCGCCGCCGAGATGATCCGGCGCACCCATGGCCTGGCGCACAATATTGACGTGGACGAAATTCAAGACCTCGAGCGAAGAAGAGACGTTCAAGTGTCCATCCTCGAAACTGCGGAGGAAATCATGCTGCGCCGCGGGAGGTTTAGGCGGATGGATGAAGTGGTGGCAGTCGTTGGGCACCGAGGACGTTCAACCGGGATCAAGCGATCTCGGAAGAGCCGAAACTAAAGGAACCCGTCATGTTTATTGTCGAATCCTATCCCCTGGCTGTCGCGATGTGCTTCGTCACAATGCTCTGCTGGGGCTCCTGGGCCAACACCCAAAAACTGGCCAGCAAAGAGTGGCGGTTCCAACTCTTTTATTGGGATTACGCCATTGGCGTGTTCCTGCTGGGATTGGTCCTGGCTTTCACTCTTGGGAGCACCGGCAGTGAAGGCCGGAGCTTCATGGCTGACCTGCGACAGGCTGACAGCCAGTGGCTCCGCTCGGCATTTTTAGGGGGAATCCTCTTCAATCTGGCCAATATTCTCCTCGTAGCGGCCATTGACATCGCCGGCATGGCGGTGGCCTTTCCCGTCGGAGTCGGCCTGGCCTTGGTTCTGGGCGTCATCACCACTTACCTTGAAACTCGCCAGGGCAACGTTCCGATGCTGGCGCTGGGCGGGGCGGCGGTGACCGTTGCCATCATCCTCGATGGCCTGGCTTACAAGCGCCTGGCCCAGAGTGGTCGCAAAACCCCCCTCAAGGGCATTATCATTTCCGTGATATCCGGCTTGCTCCTGGGTTGGTCCTACAGCTTTGCGGCCCGAACCATAGGCAAGTTCGATTCCACCACTAACCTGCTCGAAGCGGCCAAGCTCAGTCCATATACGACCATCGTCCTGTTTTCTGCCGGCCTGCTCCTCTCCACCTTCATCTGGAACAGCATCATGATGATCAAGCCCTTGTCCGGCGAACCGGTGCCATTCGGAGATTACTTACGGAAGGGAACGGTCCGACTTCACCTCATCGGCATCCTCGGTGGTGTCATTTGGAACCTGGGCATGAGCTTCAGCATTATCGCCGCCAATGCCGCCGGCGCAGCTTTGGCCTACGGCCTGGGGCAGTGCGCCACGATGGTCGGCGCTTTCTGGGGCGTTTTCATTTGGAAGGAGTTCAAAGGCGCCCCCAAGGGCACAAATGCCCTCTTGGCGGCGATGTTTTTGTTCTATCTTATAGGGTTAGGGGTGTTAATCCTCTCCAAGCTTTTGTCCTGACGCTCTGGCTCCTGTCGCCTGCGAAATGCGAGTCTCAACATCAATCAGATGCCACTCTAACCCGGACTTCAACACCCTGACGGACGAATTGCGCTCGGTCATCCCACTGGGGCAAGTAGAATCATCCGCAGAACTCATCAGTGGATGACGTTGGCTGGAAGCAATATGGAGATGCAATGACCTACTACTATGCGATAAAGCGGCGGGTTGAGAATCATGGCTGGCGGATGTTTTTGGTGGTCTTGGGGATGGCCCTGCTCTGGATTGGCTGTCGAACATTTCCCCCATCGAAACCGCACCCGATCCCGGTAATCCTTGATACCGACATTGGCGGCGATATTGACGATGCCTGGGCGTTGTCATTCCTGATGGCCTGTCCCGAGCTGGACGTGAAGCTTATCGTGAGTGATTCCCATGACACTTTCGAGAAGGCCAGAATCATTTCCGAGTTCCTGAAGAGCGCAGGCAGAGTGGATATCCCCATAGGCGTTGGAGTCAAGGGAGCCGAAGGAACCGGTTCGCAGGAAGAGTGGATAAAGGACTATCCCGGAAAAGTGCGCCTGGATGGCGTCCAGGCCCTGATCGATACCATCATGAATTCGCAAGAGCCGATCACTTTGCTGGCGATTGGCCCCGTACCCAATTTGGAACTGGCCTTGGAGCGTGAACCGCGAATTGTCGAAAAGGCCAGGCTCGTTGTGATGGCTGGCTGCATCGGCAAGCAGGAACAGGGTGAGCCGGGTTTTCCGGAGTACAACGTCCGCAAGAACGCCAAAGCAGCTCGGAAGGCCTACAGCGCCGCGTGGGACGTGACCATGACCCCGATCGACACCGTTGGAAAGATACGCCTCGAAGGCGAATGTTATGCGCAAGTTCGCAATGCCCGAAACCCTATGGCCCGGCTGCTGATGGAGCAATACCACGCCTGGAATCAAAAACAGACCACACACCGCCAGGATATTGCCCGGACCAGTTCCATTCTTTGGGACACCCTTGCCATCTATCTCGCTTTCGACGATGAGTTCTGCCACCTGCGGGACATCAGGTTGAGTGTCACGGACGAAGGCATTACGAAGCCGACCCCGGACGGAAAGCTGACGCACGTGGCCATCGAGTGGAAGGACCTTGATTCGTTTCACAAGTTGCTGGCTGAACGGATAGCAAATTACAGACGCTGACTTTGGGGAGCGAAGCCGTCCTCATGTTGCCAACGCCACGCTCCCGACCAGAGTCGAACCTTTTGCATACAGCACCCAATATGAATGATCACCACCAGGAGATCCGGTCTGACGGGAACGCGAACGATGGCGTCACCCGCCGTCATTTCCTGAAGACCTCAGGTCTCGGTATCACGGCTATGGCCGCCACTGTCTCGCATGTGTATCAAACCCGCGGGGC
>JAJRDJ010000081.1 GCA_028678445.1 Methylococcaceae bacterium | reverse complement strand
GAAGTCGTCGGCCTGGGCAACATCCGCCAGGTCGCGATTTCGGACATCCAACATTTCGCTGGTAATCGAGAAGGGATGGCCGTGGCGATCGGCAATGTCGCGCAAGTGCAGGAGTGTGAGGAACGTGCGCGCATCCGCCTGTTGCATGTCCATCGTGTCGGAATAGCACAGAATGAAAACGTGATCGTAGGTTTCGATCTGTAGGCTATCCAGTGTGCGTCGGTCTATCGTGTCGCCTTCCAGGTATTCATAAGTTTGATTATTCAGGCCCTGGATGCGATCGCTAAGGGTCAATTCTTCGCGAGGGTATACCGCTACCACGGTGACCGAGGAGCCAGGAGCAACGTAACTGTCCAGTTCAACCAAGATGGCTGGCGCTCGTTTGTTCCAGCCAAGGAAGAGCGTGCGCTCGGGCGCCTGTTGCTTCAAACGGTCGGGCTGGATGGCATCTTCCTGGATTTTTGGATTAGCCGCGCCAGACAGATGGATGGTGGAGTCGTCTTCCGCGATCACGATCAGCCGGTCGCCCGCCGCGATCCGAGTCTCCATGGCAGGGTTCAGTTGCGCGGCGCCGCCCGCCGGGCAGATGCCGAGCACCAGCGAATCCTCATAGGCGAATACTGCCTCCCCAAAGGTCTTTCCGACCAACCCCGGCTCTTCATGGAAATAGAACTCATTCCCGCTGAAGTCCAGCAGCTCCGTGTAAACCGTCGACAACCCGGATTGCCGGCACGTTTGGGCCATGATACGCGCGATGAGATCGGTCGTCAGCACGATCTCGACCTGATCCCCTGCAACCATATGCGCCACGGGAACGGCCCGCGGGTCGCGCACCGCGGCAACGATGTGATACGGCTCCGGCCGAGGTTCAGCGGAATTGGTGATCGCGGCCAGCGTCTTGATCACCTGGGCATCCGGGTAGTCACCCGTTGGTGGCACGATGATGATGGACTTGGCAGTCGGCAGGCTCACAATCTGCAGGTCCGCCATGTCCATTGGACTGCCGCTGCGACACACTACGCGCGTACGCCGAGTTGATGCCAGCCTCATCCGGATCTCATCCTCCATCTCGATCTTGTCTTTATCACCCAAGATGACGATACACGAGCGCCGTTGGCTGGCATTAGCGATCACTAGCTCTGAGATGATCGTGTACACCTGGTCCGACCAGCCGAGGATGACCGTGTGTCCACGCTCGATCACCCTTGACCGCCCTTTCCGCAGGTTCTCGATACGGCTTTCGAGGCCCGTGGTCAAGATGCTGATCAGGGTGCTGATCACGAAAATGCCGCCCAAAGTCACGCCGAGCATGGCGAACAGGTACGGCCATGAGCCCTGGTCGCCACCCATGGTTCCCGCATCAAGCGTCCGCATGAGCGCCATCCAGACGAGTTGAGCGAAGCCGATATCGGGCGCCATCCGGGTCAAGCTGACTATGAGGGCAATGGCGAGGATCAGAGCGAACGATACCGCGGCCAGCCAACCGATCAGTGCGATGGTGCCGCGGGACAGGGTGTTATCGAAGGCATAACGGAGCCTTTCACCGAACGTCGGCTTCCTCATGATGTTCTCCCTAGAACAATCGATGACTGAATGTGTAGATGAACAAGCGTGGCGCAATCATACCCCAGTTTGGCAGTGTCGATTACCAGGGGGCGACACGAAGTCGAGTGAATGCGAATCCAACCCTTTCTTTATCAGATCTTTACATGTTTCTGCTAAAGTGAGTATGGCAGGCGGGCGAGCCTGAGCCCCAAGTTCAAGATGTGGAGGTATGAGATAGGAATGACTGTAAAGAAAGTGGCAGCAGTGATGGGCGTACTGGCGCTCATCACGGTGATCGGGGTGGTTGCGGCGGGCGCAGCCTTCGCCCAAACCGCCGCCCCAACCCCGGTGCCCAACGCGGCGCCGGCGCAGCCGTTTGGCGAGCGTGGGATGGGGTGGAGCTTCGGCTTCGGAGGTCCTGGATCGTGGGCTAACTTTGACGCCATGGCCCAAGCACTGAACCTGACCCCCACGCAACTGTTCGAGGCATTGCACAGCGGCAAGACACTTGACGAGATCGCCAAAGCGCAAGGGGTTGACCTGGCCAAGGTCCAGGAAGCGGCCAATGCAGCCCGGATTCAGGCGATGAAGGACAAAATCGCCCAGGCTGTGGAGGGCGGAAAGATGACCCAGGAGCAAGCGGACTGGCTCCTGCAGGGGCTGGAGAAGGGCTACACGGGCAAGGGGCGCGGCGGTGAATTCGGCTTTGGCCGCGGCCCGATGGGACAGGGCGGCAAGCGCGGTCACGGGAACTGGGGTGGTGCACCAGCACCGACCGCACCCGCCCCTGGTTCCTCATCGTAACGCTGGTGAATGCAACTGCCAGCACAGCATAGGCTAGGAGTGCTCGCCTGATATGTGAGGGGAACGAAAGCCGGGCTTTCTTTCCCCTCTTAGCGGAAAAAGGATATCGCCTTGGAAAACAGCCAGCCTCTCATTGACATCGGAGATGTGACCAAGGTCTACCGCATGGGGGACCTTGAGGTGCATGCCCTGCGCGGCGTCTCACTGCAAATCTACCCCGGCGAGATGATGGCCATCATGGGCGCGTCCGGCTCCGGCAAATCGACCTTGATGAATATCTTGGGCGCGCTGGATGTGCCCACCAGCGGCACGTACTTGCTCGATGGACAGGATGTAAGCAAGATGGACGACGATCGCCTGGCTGAAATCCGCAACCGCAAGATCGGCTTCGTCTTCCAAAGCTTCAACCTACTCCCACGCACGTCGGCGCTGGCCAACGTGGAATTGCCCCTCATCTACGCGGGCG
>JAJRDJ010000478.1 GCA_028678445.1 Methylococcaceae bacterium | reverse complement strand
CGCCTGTATCCGTTATCTTGGCGAAGACCCTTGGGAGTGTTTGCGGGCACTGAAAAAGGCGTTGCCGAAGACCCCGCTGCAAATGCTGCTGCGCGGCCAGAATCTCCTGGGGTACCGGCATTACGCGGACGATGTCGTCGACAGGTTTGTCGAGCGCAGCGCCGTTAACGGCGTGGATATTTTCCGTATCTTTGACGCCCTCAATGATCCCCGGAATTTCGAGCGCGCCATCAAGGCCACCCTCGCCAACGGGAAGCATGCTCAGGGCACTATTTCCTACACCGTCAGCCCGGTGCATACCATCGAGATGTGGGTGGACCTGGCCAAGCGGCTGGAGGACATGGGCGCGCACTCCATCGCCATCAAGGACATGGCGGGCCTGTTGAAACCTTACGAAGCCTTCGAACTGGTAACCCGGCTCAAGAAGACTTTAAGTGTCCCGGTCCACATGCAGTGCCATGCGACGACCGGGCTCAGCACGGCGACCATCCTGAAAGCCGCCGAGGCGGGCATCGACAACGTGGATACCGCCATTTCCTCCATGAGCATGACCTATGGCCACAGCGCCACGGAAGCGGTGGTGGCGGCGCTGCAAGGGCAGGAGCGGGACACCGGACTCGATCTCAAGCTGCTGGAAGAAGTTGCCGCCTATTTCCGCGAGGTCCGCAAGAAATACGCGAAATTCGAGGGCAGTTTGCGCGGGGTCGACAGCCGCATTCTGGTCGCCCAGGTGCCGGGCGGCATGCTCACCAACATGGAGAGCCAGCTCAAGGAGCAGGGCGCGCTGGACAAGTTCGATGCGGTGCTGACCGAGATTCCCAAGGTACGGAAGGATCTGGGCTACATCCCGCTGGTGACGCCGACCTCCCAAATCGTCGGCAGTCAGGCGGTGATCAATGTCCTGATGGGCGAGCGCTACAAATCCATCACCAAGGAAACTCAGGGTGTTCTGCGGGGCGAATATGGCGCGACACCGTCGCCTGTCAATGCCCGCTTGCAGAAAAAAGTTCTCGGTACCGATAAGCCCATCACCTGCCGTCCCGCCGATCTCCTCGAGCCCGAAATGGACAAGCTGACGGCAGAACTCAACGCCCTGGCGGAGAAGGAAAGTGTCACGCTGGTCAAGGACGCGATCGACGATGTTCTGACTTATGCGCTGTTCCCGCAGATTGGTTTCAAGTTCCTCCAGAATCGCGGAAACCCGGCCGCTTTCGAACCCGTGCCGCAGGCGGGAGCATCAGACGTACCGGCGGACGTGACGGCCTTCGATGTGACCGTCAATGGACGTGTTTATCGCGTGGAGACGCCCGCTGCCGGGGTGTTGGCGGTTAATGGACACAGTTACAAGGTGGACGTGGCCCCCGCCGGCAACACGCTGGCTACGGCGGGACTGGCCACGGCAGGCGGGGGAGAGGTGGTCAAGGCACCCATGGCCGGACATGTCCTGCGCATCAATGTGACGCCCGGCCAGCATGTCGAGCCCAACACCGTGGTCATCGTGATGGAGGCCATGAAAATGGAAACCGAAATCCGCACCCGAAAGGGGGGTATTGTCGCCACTATCGCCGTCAAGGTGGGCGAAACCGTGGCCTCGCAAGAAGACCTCCTGACGCTGGAGTAAGGAATATGGATGGTTTGATTCAGTTGTGGGCGAGCACGGGCCTGTCCAATTTCCAGCCTGGGCAGGTAGTCATGATGGCGGTGGGCTTTGGCCTGTTGTACCTGGCCATCAAGAAGGAGTTCGAACCTCTGCTGTTGCTGCCCATCGGCTTTGGCGCGGTGCTCAGCAACATCCCCGTGGCAGGCATCGCCGAGGAGGGCGGGTTGCTCTCCTATCTGTACCTCGGCATTAAGTCGGGAATGTTTCCCTTGCTGATTTTCATGGGCGTCGGGGCCATGACGGATTTCGGCCCCATGCTGGCGAATCCGAAGACGCTGCTCCTGGGCGCCGCCGCGCAGTTCGGTATCTTTGGCACGCTATTTGGCGCGCTGGCGCTGAATCTGATTCCGGGGCTCCACTTCACGTTCAAGGATGCCGCCGCCATTGCCATCATCGGCGGGGCGGATGGTCCGACCTCGATTTACGTGGCGTCCAAGCTGGCGCCAGAACTCCTCGGCGCGATTGCTGTCGCGGCCTATTCCTACATGGCCCTGGTGCCGCTGATTCAGCCGCCGATCATGCGCGCCCTGACCACGCCGGAGGAACGACTGATCGAGATGGCACAGTTGCGCTATGTGGGCCGTCTGGAAAAGATCATTTTTCCCGGTGTGCTGCTGATTCTGACCGCCATGCTCCTGCCCTCGGCGGCGCCCCTGATCGGCATGTTCTGTCTGGGCAATCTCATCCGTGAATGCGGCGTTGTTGAACGTCTCAGCAAGACAGCGCAGAACGAGTTGATCAATGTGGTGACCATCTTTCTGGGCTTGGCGGTGGGCTCCAAACTTAGTGCAGACCAGTTCCTGAGGCCCGAGACTCTTGGCATTCTCGGCCTGGGTGCCCTGGCGTTTGGTTTTGG
>JAJRDJ010000477.1 GCA_028678445.1 Methylococcaceae bacterium | reverse complement strand
GCTCCGGCTGTTGACCCGACTGAGCTATTCCGCCTCGTTGTCGAAGCCTATCGGGTTGAGCTCGACTATGGCAAGACCGTGGAGGTCACTCGCGCGACGCTGGGCGAGAATGCCGAAAAATTGGTCGATTTCCTGAGTGTGGGACGCCTGGCGCTCTACTATCAGACGCTGGACGGAGAGAATTCCTTCCTCTGGTTGAACGACGAGCGGCGGTGGCAAAAGCTTTCCTCCGAAGACAACGAGTACATTTCCGAGGATCTGCGCATCGCGCGCAAGGAAGTTCCGCCCGGTCTGATGATTCTGCCCCTGCCGGCGCGGGCCGAGACTCCGCCGAAACAGGTTCAGAGTTCCATTGTCCAGACCCCGGAAAGCACGCGCCAGACTGCCGCGCTAGCCAAAGTGGACGCCGAGTTGGCGGAACCCCTAAAGCCCAATCAGGCGCTGTTCCAGCAAATCCGGGAGAGCAGTTCCAGCCTGAAGCCCTTCTACAAGAACCAATGGCTGGCGGGCGACAGGTCTGGGCAGCGCCTGTTGGTCAATACCCTCGCGGAAACGGCGCATATACCCAAGCTGGAAGAACTCGCTCGCCTTTTCTCCAGCCTGCAGGCTCAACTGGACGGCATGGGCCGGGTAGAGTTCGCGCGCCTGCCCGTCTATCTTCCGGATGGGCACCGGGAGGATCGCGAAGTACTCAACTGCGGCGGGTTCAGTCTCATCAGCGATGGGCGTTATCTGCTTTATCAGCCGGAGACCGACAAGCTGGTCGAACTGGCGAGACAGCCGTCCAGCAACCTGTTGCGTCTGGCGGATGATTTTTCCAGGGGCGAGGCGGGATCCATCCACCCGGTCGCTATCGATCCGGGGGGTGGCTCCACCTTGCAACTCGTGGTGCAAGTCCCGCATCTGCTTGAACGTATCCGGCAGGGCGGTCCGGTCGGATACCTGATCCTGGTATTGGCCGGGTTTGCGTTTCCTCTGGCGGGATATCGCCTGTGGGTGCTGCGTCGCGTTGAAAATAGCATTCGCGGGCAGATGGGCAACCCTGAGATACGGGCTGATAATCCGCTGGGCCGGGTTCTGTCGAACCTCGCTCAGGTGCAAGGCGCTGATGTCGAGGTGTTGAATCTCACCCTAGATCAGTCCTTGCTGACTGAACAGGACACCCTGGATCGAAGCTTGCCGTTGTTGCGCCTCTTGGCGGCCATCGCGCCGATGTTGGGTTTGCTGGGAACGGTAACCGGGATGATCGCCACTTTTCAGGCCATTGCCCTCCATGGTTCTGGAGATCCCAAACTGATGTCTGGCGGCATTTCCGAGGCGCTGGTCACGACCGTCGAGGGTCTGGTTGTGGCCATTCCGATCTTGCTTCTGCATAGCGTTTTGGTCACCCAGGGCGCACGCATCAACACCTTGCTGGCCGCTCATGGCGCGGCAGCCGTGGCGCGGCGCTTGATTGGGGAGTCATGATGCGTCATCGAGTCATCACGCTCATGATCAAATATTGCGAGACTGGATGCCAATGAGCGAGGCAGTTTCAAACGCACTTGAGGGGCTGCTGGCCAGTTGGGAGCAGCACATCGAAGAGTTGATGGCTGCTGGGGGTCCGGTCATGTGGCCCTTGCTGGGGGTTTCCGTTTTGTTGTGGACGCTATTGTTCGAGAGAGGCTGGTATCTCTATCTTCAGTTTCCCCTGCTCCAACAGCAACTGTCGAAGCGGTATTCCGGTGCTTTCTGCCGTATCCCGGCGCTGGCCGAGATGAAGCTCGAACTGCACCGAAACATGCGTCTGATACGAACTCTGACCGGTATCCTGCCCACGTTGGGTTTGCTGGGAACCGTGACGGGCATCGTCCAGACATTTGACCTGATCCGCCTGTTCGGTAGCGCGGACGCCAGCATCATTGCTCAAGGCGTTTCCCAGGCGCTCATCACCACGCTCTCGGGTCTGGTCATGGGACTGTTCGGTCTGGGGCTGGGGCATCAGTTGTCGCGGCGGGTCCGTTCGGCGGAGCGCGCTCTCACCCTGTGGGCCCATGCCCGATGAGTGGCCGGCGCTTCCAGTGGCAACGCAGTCTGGATGGCGAGGACAGTTCCAGCGCTATCGATCTGACGCCATTGATCGATATGGTCTTCATCCTGTTAATCTTTTTCCTGGTGACCAGCTCCTTCATACGGGAGTCGGCCATCCAGGTCGAGCTCCCCAAGGCGGCTACCGCCGCCGAGGCCGATCAGGCCGGGGCAATCGTTACCCTCACGACCGACGGCCAAGTCTGGCTCAATGACACTCTGACCGATGTGCATTATCTCCGTCCGGGGTTGGAGCAACTGCGGTTGGGTAGCGACGATGCGGTGGTGATTCTGGCCGACACGGCCACGCCAACCGGTCAACTGGTTCGCGTCATGGATCAGATTCGCTTGGCAGGGCTTACCAATATTTCGGTTGCCGCCAGTATGGTGCCGGAAAAACCGTGACCCGTATCGATAGCCCCTTGGGCCACATGGCCCGGTGGCAGGCGTTTGTGGCAGCGTTTTTCCTCGCGGGCCTCGTGAACCTGGTCGTACTGACGCTGATCGACAGTCTGGTGAGCGATCGACACTTCATGAAAACCAGCGTCAGGGATTTGCCGCCCATCAACTTCATACGCATCAAGCCAAAGCCGGTTGAACTGGTGGAAAAACCTCCGACACTGCCGGAGTTGCCGCAAGTCGTTCAGCCGCAGGGCACGACGGCGACCGAAAATCAGGTCAAGGCCCAGCCGCGAGCAAAAAACCCCGCGCCGGCGAGCGCCCTGCCTCCCAAGCCGAAATGGACCACCAAGCCGGTTCCCGGTTCCTCGACACTCGAGCGAAATAGAAACCCGCCCAAGCCCTCAAGTCCTGCGTTGGTAAAAAAGCCGGTCAGCCGCGAGGAACCGCCCAGTGTGCTCACGCCAAGGGTTGAAATCCCGACACATGGGGCCGGCGTGAAATTGCCCAGCCTGTCCGGCAACACCCGCCGGGTCGATGGGCCGCCGGGTCTCTGGGGCGATACCGAGCGACGCACCGCGGGTGGACGTACGGGGGGACCGCTTGAGCGAGGAGGGAATGGCGCCGGCACTGGCACTGGCGGGGGTAAAGGCGGGGGTAAAGGCGGGGGTAAAGGCGGGGGCGAACGCAACAGCGGCGTGCAGGTATTATCCCGTACTCTGCCCGCCTACCCCGCGATGGCCAGCAAACGTCAGATCGAAGGATGGGTCATGGTTGAGATCACTGTGGATCGCAACGGCGGCGTCAGGAACCCCAGGGTGGTGCAAGCCAGCCCTGCCGGCGTTTTCGACCAAGCGGCCGTGGAAGCGATTCAGCGCTGGCGCTTCAAGCCCGCGC
>JAJRDJ010000476.1 GCA_028678445.1 Methylococcaceae bacterium | reverse complement strand
CCGGATAGCGGGGCGGGCTATCGCTGAATAAAACGGGCATGGGTTGAAGTTCGTTTGGCATGGAACCCACTATAAGGCCCGCGCGTTACCCGAACAAGCCTCGCGAGA
Source organism: Methylococcaceae bacterium (assembly GCA_028678445.1). GTDB lineage: Bacteria > Pseudomonadota > Gammaproteobacteria > Methylococcales > Methylococcaceae > UBA6136. Next base: position 4,924 of record JAJRDJ010000476.1, on the reverse strand, counting down.
CCGATGAATCTGTCAGACCCGCCTTTCGGTGCGCATTTTGCGGCGACGCATCAGCGTCAACACTGGCCCCGAAATGGCATAGCCCGCGAACATCGTGAACAGCACCAACGGCGGATTGGTGAACAGGAAGGCGAACACCAGCATGATGAGTATCGCCCAGATGAAGGAGACCCGCCCCTGCAGTTCAACATCCTTGAAGCTGTAATACCGGAAGTTGCTGACCATCAGCAGGCCGGAAGCTATGGACAAACCCAGTGCCAGATATCTGACGGATTCCATCGCAATGTCGTGCGTCACACAGACCCAAATGAAACCCGCCAGAATCGCGGCGGCCGAGGGACTGGGCAAGCCCTGGAAATAACGCTTGTCCTGTGTGGCGATCTGGGTGTTGAAACGGGCCAAGCGCAGTGCGGCGCCCGCCATATGCACGAACACCGCCACCCAGCCCGCCTTGCCGAGACTGGACAGCGCCCAGGCATACATCACCAGCGCCGGGGCCGCGCCAAAGGAGATCATGTCGGCCATGCTATCGTATTCCGCCCCGAACGCACTCTGGGTGTTGGTAAGCCGCGCCACGCGGCCATCCAGTCCATCCAGCACCATGGCCACGAAGATAGCGATGGCCGCCACCTCGAATTGACCGTTCATGGCCGAGGTGATGGCATAGAACCCGGCGAATAACGCCGCCGTGGTGAACAGGTTCGGCAGCAGATAAATTCCGCGCCGCCGTTTTGCGGGGGAGTTTTGTTCCATCGTTATTCCGAGAGTTACGGGTTGAGGGAACGCTTGCGGCATTCCGGGGCGCCATTTGTGTTGATTTGCGAGGGGCTGCCGGCGTGCCAATACAGCGGGTTGCCCCCTGTTCAAACAACGAAGGGTGTGACCAACCAGCCCACCCTGTGTTTGTCGCCCGAAATCGAGGCTTAGTTCTTCTGTTTGTCGACGATCTTATTGGCCTTGATCCAGGGCATCATGTCGCGGAGCTTGGCGCCCACCTGTTCAATCTGATGTTCACGGCCCAGACGGCGTTTCGCCTTGAGAGTCGCCGCGCCCGCCTGGTTTTCCAGTATGAATTCCCGGGCAAATTCACCATTTTGAATTTCGGCGAGGATTTTCTTCATTTCCTTTTTGGTCTCCTCCGTCACGACGCGCGGTCCACGTGTGAGGTCACCGTATTCGGCGGTATTGGAAATTGAATAGCGCATGTTGGCGATGCCGCCCTCGTACATCAGGTCGACGATCAGTTTGAGTTCATGCAGGCATTCGAAATAGGCCATTTCCGGGGCATACCCCGCCTCGACCAGCGTCTCGAAACCGGCCTGCACCAGCGCCGTCGCGCCACCGCACAGCACAGCCTGCTCACCGAAGAGATCGGTTTCCGTTTCTTCGCGGAAGCTCGTCTCGATGATGCCGGCACGGCCGCCGCCATTGGCCGAGGCATAGGAGAGGGCAATTTCCTTGGCCTCACCCGAAGCATCCTGGAATACGGCGATCAGACTGGGGACGCCGCCGCCCTGGGTGTAAGTCGAACGCACCAGATGACCGGGTCCCTTCGGCGCGATCATGATAACGTCGAGATCGGCGCGCGGCTGAATCTGTTCAAAATGGATGTTGAAACCGTGAGCGAAGGCGAGCGCGGCGCCACGCTTGATGTTGGGTTCGATCTGTGTCGCGTAGAGCCGGGCCTGATGTTCGTCGGGTGCCAGCACCATAACGACATCGGCGGCTTTCACGGCCTCTTCAATCGGCGCGACCTCATGACCCGCATTCTTGGCCTTGATGGCGGAATCAGAGCCCGGGCGCAGGGCAACGACAACGGCGACGCCGGATTCCTTCAGGTTATTGGCGTGAGCGTGCCCCTGGGAACCATAACCGAGGATGGCGACTTTCTTGCCGCGAATAATGGAAAGGTCGGCATCTTTGTCGTAATAAACCTGCATGAATTTTCCTCGATGATGATAAGTTCAGGTTAAATAATCGGGTATCAGGCGTGCAGCCCGCGTTCGCCACGAAGGATACCGGTGGTACCCGAACGCACGACTTCGATGATGTGGTCTTCACTGATGGCCCGCAGAAAAGCGTCCAGCTTGGATTTCTCGCCCGTCACTTCGATGACATAGCTATTCGGCGTAACGTCCAGAATGTTGCCGCGAAAAATATCGCACAGCCTTTTGATTTCCTCACGTGTGTTGCCAGAGGCGCGGACCTTGACCATCATGAGTTCTCGCTCGATGTGCGAAGACTCGGAGATATCGATCAGCTTGACGACATCAATCAGCTTGTTCAGTTGCTTGGTGATCTGCTCGACGATTTCATCGCTGCCGCTGGTGACGATGGTCATGCGCGACATCGACGCATCCTCGGTCGGCGCGACCGTGAGGGTCTCGATGTTGTAACCGCGCGCCGAAAAAAGTCCGGACACGCGGGACAGGGCGCCCGCTTCGTTTTCGATCAGGATGGAGATGATATGCCGCTTCATGCCAGCTCCGTCTCGGTAGTCACACCGGGCGCCATGCGCATCTCATGGTGGGCCTTGCCGGCCTCAATCATGGGGTAGACGTTTTCCGAGGGATCAGTCAAGAAATCCATGAACACCGTGCGGTCCTTCAGCATGAAGGCTTCCTCAAGCGCGGGACGCACATCGGCGGGATTCTCAATGAGCATGCCGACGTGGCCATAGGCTTCCGCCAACTTCACGAAATCCGGAATGGTTTCAAGGTAGGAATGGGAGTAGCGGCTCTCGTACGAGAACTCCTGCCACTGCCGCACCATGCCCATATAGCCGTTGTTGAGATTGACGATCTTGATGCCGGTCCGGTACTGCAGCGCCGTCGCGAGTTCCTGTATGCACATCTGTATGCTGGCCTCGCCCGTGATACAGGCGACATCAGCGTCCGGATGGGCGAGCTTCACGCCAATCGCAGCCGGCATGCCAAAGCCCATCGTGCCGAGACCACCGGAATTGATCCAGCGCCGCGGTTTGTCGAATTTGTAGTATTGCGCCGCCCACATTTGATGTTGGCCGACATCCGAGGTCACGAAAGCATCGCCGCGCGTCACCTCCCAGAGCTGCTCGACAACATACTGCGGCTTGATGCGAGGACTCTGACGATCGAATCTCAGGCAGTCGACCGAGCGCCACCGTTCGATCTGCTGCCACCACTGCGCCAAGGCACGGGAATCTGGCTGATCGCCGCTGGCCTCGAAAATCTCGACCATCTCATCCACCACCGAAGTCACTTCCCCCACGATCGGCACATCGACCCGTACCGTTTTGGAGATGGAAGCTGGATCGACATCGATATGAACGATTTTTGCGTGTGGACAAAATTGCGCCAGTTTTCCGGTTACACGGTCATCGAAACGGGCGCCTATGGCGAGCAACACATCGCATTCATGCATGCCCATGTTAGCCTCGTAGGTGCCATGCATGCCCAGCATCCCAAGGAATTGGGGGTCCGTGGCTGGATAGGCGCCGAGCCCCATCAAGGTACTGGTAATCGGGAAGCCGAGCAGACGGGTCAGCCGCACCAGAGAATCCGCTGCATTGCCGAGCACCACGCCGCCTCCGGTGTAGATCATCGGCCGTTTGGCGGACAGCAAAAGGTCGACCGCTTTTTTGATCTGCCAGCGATGTCCCCTAACTTGGGGGTTGTAGGACCGAATGACGACCGATTTCGGGTATTCGTAAGGAATCTTGATGTTGGGGTCGGTAATATCCTTGGGAATATCCACCACCACCGGGCCAGGGCGGCCCGTGGTGGCGATGAAGAAGGCCTTCTTGATGGTTTCCGCCAGTTTGGAGAGATCCTTCACCAAGAAATTGTGCTTTACGCAGGGCCGGGTGATACCGACGGTATCGCACTCCTGGAAGGCATCGCTGCCGATCACCGGGGTCGGCACCTGGCCGGTAAGAATAACCATCGGAATGGAATCCATGTGCGCGGTGGCAATACCGGTCACGGCATTCGTGGCGCCTGGTCCCGAAGTCACCAGAACAACACCCGGCCTGCCGGTGGAGCGGGCATATCCGTCGGCTGCATGGGTGGCGCCTTGCTCATGACGAACCAGAATGTGCCGGATATCGTCCTGCTTGAATAACGCATCGTAGATGTGCAGAACCGAGCCGCCCGGATAGCCGAAAATATATTCGACTCCTTCGTCCTTCAAACACTGGACTACAATTTCACCGCCGCTGAGTTCCACGCAAGCTCACCCTGGCATTAAAAAGTTCAGGCCAATCGGCGCGCTGAACCGGATCAAAAAAGGTGAAGTAAGTTACTAGGACTAGGGTTCAGCGTCAAGGAACAAACTTTTCGGCCAGTTCATGTATCCTCCGGAAAAGTGCCCCCGGACACTGAAACAGCCGCCCTTCAGCACTGCTGTGCCAGGCGGTAAGCAAGGCTTTCCGGGCTAGCCCCTTCCCACTGACTGGACGATGCTGTCAGCCCGCCAGATCCGGTAGCGCACTTCGGTCCCCTCCGGCACGTAGACCACAACGGGCAGCCGGCTGTTGTAGCGGATGAGATAGGGCTCTCCGCCCAGCCCAATGAAGCGGGCCCGCTTGGGCGCTTTCGGGTCAATCGCCATCAGTGTCCCTGCCATGGGACCCAGCGCCTTCACCAGATAGCGCGGGTAACCCCAGCCCTGGATCGTTTCCTCTTCGATCCTGCCCGCAAAAAAATAGCGGTTCCGCTCGTCGACCTCGACGATGCGCCCGACCTGCAGCTCCACCTTGAGGTTATCCTCCCGATCTTCCTTGGGCAAAGACAGAACGTGCCGGGTGAACCCTGTTTCGGCGGGAGGAAAGGCTTTCATGTCATCGGCGGCCAAGGCATTGGCGGTGAGAAAAGAAAATCCAAGAATAAATTTTAGGAATAAGTTTTTCATGATCGAGACCCATTAATGTTCTTCAAGAGCAATT
>JAJRDJ010000010.1 GCA_028678445.1 Methylococcaceae bacterium | reverse complement strand
CTCTTGGGATATCAGATCATCAAATTTACGCGGGTTTTAATCGGCGTTCACAGCAGATACTGGAAAGTTCTGCAAGCGATGATCCGAAGCGGGTGTCTTGGGCGAGCGCGATGATCAAACGCCAAGTTGGGCATCTTGCCCGTATCATTGACGATCTTTTGGACATCGCACGTATCAGCCAAAACCGGATCAATCTGAAAAAAGCGCCTACCGATCTGTGTCAGATAGTCGCCCAAGCGGTGGAGTCCAGCCGAATGTCGGTTGACGATTGTCAGCATGAATTAACCCTGACACTGTCCAGTGAGCCGATATGGGCCGACGTCGACGCTGATCGCCTCAGCCAGGTGGTCGGGAATCTCCTGGACAACGCCTGGAAATATACGCCAAAGGGTGGACACATCGAGGTCAGCTTGACCTGTGAAATGGATGAGGTTGTGCTGCGCGTTCGCGATACGGGCATAGGCATGGATGCTGCCACGATAGCGAGCGCCTTCGAGCTATTTACCCAGGCCGAGCGTTCCCTTGATCGCGCCAAGGGGGGATTAGGGATCGGTCTGGCGCTGGTTAAACGCCTTATCGAACTGCATGGGGGTCGGGTTGAGGCATCCAGCGCTGGGAGAAATCAGGGCAGCGAGTTCGTGGTCCGGCTGCCAATTCTATCGCCCGGCGCCGCCTTGCCCGAGGCGGCCCCCTCCTCGCACACGTCTTTGCCGATATCCTGCCGCATCCTGATCGTGGAAGACAATACCGATGTCGCAGACGCCTTTTCCCTTTTGCTGGAAGCAAAGGGACATCAAGTAATGACCGCCGATAGTGGTCCCTCCGCCTTGCAGATGGTCCAGGAATTCATGCCGGAAGTGGCTTTCATCGACATCGGGTTGCCCGGTATGGACGGCTATGAGTTGGCTCGAAGGCTGCGCCTCGATCCCCGTTTCGCCAAGCTCAAGCTCATCGCGTTGAGCGGCTACGCATCTGAAGAGGATAAGCGGCGCAGTCTCCAGTTCGGGTTTGATCAACATCTCGCCAAACCGGCTACGTATAAGGATATTGAAGCATTATTGGCGACGCCATGATGTTGAGCTTATCCAGGCAGTGGCATGGTTTATTGTTCCTTCGAGTAACTTTGTCGTTAAACCGATCGACTGCAGTGACAAGGTTTCGGGTCTCTTCCGTTTCGAGTCGAAAGTCGGTTTTCATCTATCAGGCTGCCGAGTCAAGCAATGGATTGGCGGGTGGCAATTCCAGCTTAGCCCGCGTGGAGCTTAACGCGATAGCGGTTGCGTCCATCGGTGGCGGCACGCAGGCGGTGGAATATACGAGCTCAGATCATCCCCAATTGTAATTGCGCTACTTCCGACATCCGGTCGCGGGACCAGGGCGGGTCGAAGACGACTTCGACGCGGACGCTGTTCACGCCGGGGAGGCTTTTCACGGCGGCTTCGGCGTCGTATTGCAGGACCGGGCCCATGCCGCAGCCGGGGGCGGTGAGAGTCATGATGATATGGACGTCGTAGCCGCCAGATTCGCGTGGCTTGACGCCGCAGTGGTAAACCAGGCCCAATTCGACGATGTTGACGGGTATTTCCGGGTCGTAGATCGTTCGCAGCACTTCCCAGACATTCTTCTCGATCGTTTCCGGTTCGCTGCCGCTGGTGATATTTGTAAGTATCGGCGGTTCCTTGCCCAATGCGTCGGCGTCCTCCCCGGCAATGCGGACCATGTGGCCGGTTTCGTCCAGCACCGTGTAATTGCCACCCAGTGATTGCGTCAGTGTGACGATATGGCCCCGGGGAAGGCTGTCCGGTGTTCCATCGGGAATCCGCACGACGTTGACATCACGGTGCAGGCAGATGCTTTCGCGGCCGTAACCAAACATGGTCATGATCGGGCTCCATTGTCAGGAATGGGGGGAGGCTCGGCTGTGACGAGCAGTTGGATGATTCGTTCAGCATGAATGCCGGGAGCGGGCAGGGTGTCGAGACTTTCGCCGGGATAAGCGCGTAGCCGGATGGGGCTGCGCATGGGGCCGGGGATGAAGAGCTCGGTGCGCAGTTCGGAATTTTCCGTTTCGGCCTTGAGAATTCGGGCATAAGCCCCGAGCCCGAGCTTGGCTACGCCGTAGGCACCCCAGAAGGCCTTGCCATCGCCCACCGCCGAGTCGCCGACAAAGACAGCGGCGGCGCCCTTGGTTGCCAGCAGCAGCGGCATTAGCGCGCGGGTCAGTAGAAACGGCGCGGTCAGGTTCACGTGCAGCAGGCGTTGCCAGCGTTCGCCCGCCAATTCAGTCAACGGGCAGAGGTGTCCCAGCTCGGCCGCGCAATGCATGAGGCCATGCAGGCCGCCCAGTTCCCGCTGGACGGTACTGGCGAGATCGGCATAGTCCTGTTCGCTGGCACCGGCGAGGTCGAGCGGATAGAGGGCGGGTTGTTGGCCACCGGTGTTTACGATCTCGTCGTTGAGTCTTTCCAGTTTGGGTACGCTGCGCCCCAGCAGCACGACGCTAGCACCCGCGCGGGCACAGGCTTTGGCCGCAACCGAACCGAGGGCGCCGGTCGCGCCGGTGATGAGGATGACACGGTTTTTCAAGGCGGTTTCGGTCATCGGGTGGCCTCGATCCAGGTCAGCAGATCGCCTGGACAGTCCAGCGCGGCATCCGCGCCCCAGGCATTCACATCGGCATCATGCGCTATATAACCGTAAAGCGCCGCCAGCGTGGCCATGCCGGCGCGTCGGCCCGCCTCGATGTCCCGGGCGGCATCGCCAACATACACGCACTGCCCGGCTTCTCGCCCGATGCGCCGACTGGCCTCCAACAGCGGCAGCGGGTGCGGTTTCCGCTCCGCCAGAGTATCGCCACTGATGATGCAGCGGGTGCGGCGGTTCAGGTCAATGGCTTCCATCAGCGGGTCGGTGAAGCGGCTCACCTTGTTGGTAACGATGCCCCAAGGCAACGCCTGGGCATCGAGCTCATCCAGCACGGATTCCATTCCATCGAAATAGCGGGTGTGACGCGCCAGATTGTCCTGGTAGTAGTCCAGCATGCGGTCCAGCAGCCGATCGAAGAGCGTGGCGTTTTCCAGGCTGACCCGGTTGGATCCGGGGAAGCTGGCCACCGGCCGCTGCTCTGTAGCCTTGACCAGCCAATAGCCAAGCATCGCCTGTGCCCCGCCCGAAATGAAGGGCTTGGCTTCTTCGTCAGGGCAGGGGAGCAGGCCTTCTTCCGCCAGCGCGGTATTCAGTGCCGCGATCAGGTCGGGCGCGGTATCGAGCAGGGTGCCATCAAGATCGAACAGCACGCCGGCGATCGGTGTGCGGGGCTTCACGGCAGTCATTCCACCGGTTTTTCGAAGGAGGCCAGATAATTGACGTCGATGTCCTTGGGGCTGAGGTTGAATTGCGCGGTGAAGGGGTTATAGACCACGCCTTCCAGTCCTTCGAGATCCAGTCCAGCTTCCCGCGCCCAGCGGTCCAGTTCCGAGGGGCGAATGAAGGTGGAGAAGTCGTGGGTGCCCTTGGGAATCATTTTCAGCAGATATTCCGCCCCGACGATTGCCAGCAGATAGGCTTTCAGCTTGCGGTTCAGCGTCGAGAAGAACACGCGGCCGCCGGGTTTGACCAGCCTGGCGCAGGCCCGTACCACCGAGGCAGGATCGGGCACGTGTTCGAGCATTTCCATACAGGTGACGTGATCGAAACTGCCCGGTTGCTCATCGGCGAGGGTTTCCACGCTGACCTTCCGATATTCGATGTTCAGTCCGCCCTCCCTGGCGTGTTCCTCGGCGACGCTCAGGAGTTCCGCGCCCAGGTCGATGCCCAGCACCGTGGCACCGGCCCGCGCCAGCCCCTCGCTGAGTATGCCGCCGCCGCAGCCGACATCAACAATGCGCGCGCCGTGGAGGTCGGCGTAAGAGCGGATGAACTGCAAGCGCAGAGGATTGACCGCGTGCAGGGTCTTGAACTCGCCGCGCGGGTCCCACCAGCGACCCGCCAGCGCCCCAAATTTTTCGATCTCGTGTTCGTGTACGTTGTCAGCGATGGTCATGTCGGTTTCCTGTGGAATTTGGGGCATCGGGTGATTGTGGTGGAGGCTTGGAGAAGGCAGGGTCAGGTGATGAGCTTTTCCCGCCACGCGGCGGCTTTCCGGCTGATTTCTCCGATGTCCAGGGTGGTCAGTTGCCGGTCTTTCAACAAGCGCCGGCCGGCCACCCAGACGTCACTGACCTGATGTCGGCTGGCCGCATAGACGAGATCGGACACGGGGTTATAAAGCGGCTGGGTTTCGATGCCATCGAGCCGGATGGCAGTGATGTCAGCCCATTTGCCCGGCTCCAGCGAGCCCGTCTCGGCGTCGAGCCCCAGGGCTTTGGCGCCGTTCAGGGTTGCCATACGCAGCGCGGTGTGGGCGGGAATGGCGCTGGCATCGCCAGCCACGGCCTTGGCCAGCAGGGCCGCCATGCGCATCTCGCCCATCACGTCGAGATCATTGTTGCTGGCCGCGCCGTCGGTACCAATGGCGACATTCACCCCGGCTTTCACCAGCTTGTCGACCGGGCAGAAGCCGCTGGCCAGCTTGAGGTTGGATTCCGGACAGTGGACGACACTCGCGCCACTGGCAGCGAGCACGGCGATTTCCTCATCGGTGAGCTGGGTCATGTGCACCGCAATGAATGAAGGTCCCAGCAGTTCCAGTGGCTGCAGGCGGTTGATCGGGCGCAAGCCATATTGCCTTCGGCTATCCGCGATTTCATCCGCCGTTTCATGCACATGCATGTGGATGGGCAAGTCGAGCTCGGCCGCCAGCGTGGCGACCCGCAGCAGGGGCTCGTTGCTCACCGAGTACGGCGCGTGGGGCGCAAAGGCCAGCGACACCAAGGGATCGTTGAGCAACTCGTCATGCAACGCCAGTCCTTTTTCCAGGTACTCGGCCGGCCCGCTGGCCCAGGCGCTGGGGAAATCGACCAGAATCATGCCCAGCACGGCCCTCATGCCGCAGCGGATGGCCTGCCGTGCAGAAACTTCGGGGAAGAAGTACATGTCATTGAAGCAGGTGATGCCACCGCGCAGCATCTCCGCCATGGCCAGATCGCTGCCATCGCGAACATAGGTCTCACCCATCCATTTCTGCTCCAGCGGCCAGATGTGATCGGTGAGCCACTCCTTGAGCGGCCGGTCATCGGCAATGCCCCGCATCAGCGCCATGGCGGCATGCGTGTGGGCATTGATGAAGCCGGGTATCAGGGCATGATGGGGAAATGGCTCCTCACGCGCCTCAGGATACCGGGCACGCGCCTGATTCGCCGGGAGGATGGCGGCAATGCGCCCCTCTGTGATGGCGAGGGCATGATGCTCGAGCGTGACCCCATCCGGTTCAACCGGGATGATCCAGCGGGCGGTTAGCAGCAAATCAACTGTGGACATCCTAAAACCTAGCGTTTTGGTAAACTT
>JAJRDJ010000475.1 GCA_028678445.1 Methylococcaceae bacterium | reverse complement strand
TGCATTTCGGTTTGTTCTCTCACCAGGCGTAACGGCACGACCTTCCCTGGCGGCAGCGCTGCGATGAGGTTGAGCAGGGAGGAGGAGTCGGTGACGGGTTTTCCGTTAACGGAGATCAAGACATCGCCCGGGCGGATGCCGGCTCGATCGGCCGGGCCGTTGCGCAGGACGCCGGCAATGAGCGCGCCGGAGACCGATTTCAAGGCGAATGATTCGGCGATTTCCGGGTTGATTTCCTGGACTTCGATGCCGACCCAACCGCGAGTGACTGTGCCATGCGCAATGATTTCCTGCATGACCTGGCGCACGATGGAAACCGGGATGGCGAAGCCGATGCCTAGATTGCCGCCGGAGCGGGAGAAGATGGCGCTGTTGACGCCGACCAGATTGCCGGCGCCATCGACCAGTGCGCCGCCCGAGTTGCCCGGGTTGATGGCGGCATCGGTCTGGATGTAGTTCTCAAAAGTGTTGATGCCAAGGTGGCTGCGTCCGAGTGCGGACACGATTCCCATCGTCACGGTCTGGCCAACGCCAAATGGGTTGCCTATCGCCAGCACGACATCACCGACTCGTTGGCTATCACTCTTGGCAAAGGTGATTGCGGGTAAGCCCTTGCGAGCGACCTTCAGTACAGCCAGGTCGGTGTCCGGGTCGCTACCTACAACTTTGGCACTGAGCGTCTTGCCATCGGGCAACGAGACCTCGATTTCATCGGCGGCTTCAACCACATGGTGATTGGTCAGGATGAAGCCATCCTCGCTGACGATTACGCCAGAACCCAGGTTGGAGACACGATGAGGTCGATTCTCGGCGGCCAGGCGATCGCCAAAGAAACGGCGGAAAATTGGATCATCCATCAGTGGGTTGCGTTGGGCGCGAACCTGCTTGCTGGTGAAAATGTTCACGACCGAGGGCAGCGATTTTCCGGCGGCATCGGCATATGTGGAAACAGGGCGTGCCGCCCCGCCGTGGGCGACTTCACGAATGGTGACTGCGGCGCCATCGAATGGCAGCAATCCAGGCGCCAGTCGATCTAATGCAAACAGCGCAGCGGCAACCACTACAAGGGCCGCAACACATTGAGCGAACAGGAGCCAAAGCTTGTGCATGGACATTCAAAAAAGGATGAACAAAGGCTGGCGAATTCTAGCTCAGCAGGTTTATGCACCTGGCAGGCTTTAAGTCCGGTGCCTTTTATCTGTAAAATGCTGGCTTTTGTTAATCTAGCTAAGTTGTGTATTCGACCGGAATGTCCGATTTGGCCGGCGTATGCCGCATAGGCAAGTACATGAATTTATTCCTACAGGCAGGACAGATGTTATGAGCAACTTGAGTGTTGACACTTCCAAGCGCCGATTTTTGGTGACGATGACATCGGCGGTCGGGGGCGTTGCCGCCCTTAGCGTTGCGACTCCTTTCGTCATGAGTATGTTGCCCAGTGCACGTGCCAAGGCGGCTGGCGCCCCGATTGAGGTCGATTTAAGCAAGGTGGAGCCAGGTATGCAGCTGGCTGTGGAATGGCGAGGCAAGCCCGTTTGGGTTGTCAATCGCACCAAGGAAATGCTGGATTTGCTTTCCAAGCACGATGCCAAGCTGACCGATGCGGCCTCTGAAAACGCCGGCCAGCAGCCCGAGTATTGCAAAAACCCGACTCGCTCGATCAAGCCGCAGTATTTGATCGTGGTGGGTATCTGTACGCATCTGGGTTGCTCGCCCTCATATCGGAGCGAAGTGGCTCCCGCCGACCTCGGGCCGGATTGGGTAGGGGGCTGGTTCTGTCCTTGCCACGGTTCCCGATTCGATCTCGCAGCGCGAGTTTTCAATGGTTCTCCGGCCCCAACCAACTTGGTTATTCCGCCCCACAAGTACCTGTCCGATACCCGGGTGCTGATTGGCGATGACCAGGGCGCGGCCGCCTGATAGCGACGGGAGACTTAAACAATGCAAAAGTTACTGAATTGGGTCGATGAGCGTTTCCCGCTCACCGCCTCGTACAAGGCGCATCTGTCCGAATACTATGCGCCGAAAAATTTCAACTTCTGGTACTTCTTCGGCTCCCTGGCGTTGCTGGTGTTGGTGATCCAGATCATTACCGGCATTTTCCTGACCATGCATTACAAGCCGGATGGGACACTGGCCTTCGCTTCCGTTGAATACATCATGCGCGACGTGGATTATGGCTGGCTGATCCGCTATATCCACTCCACCGGTGCCTCCATGTTCTTTGTGGTGGTCTACCTGCATATGTTCCGCGGCATCATTTATGGTTCCTATCGCAAACCGCGGGAACTGATCTGGATATTCGGTGTGATCATCTACCTGGTGCTGATGGGCGAGGCTTTCATGGGTTACCTGCTACCCTGGGGCCAGATGTCCTATTGGGGCGCACAGGTGATCATCAATCTGTTCGCAGCCGTGCCTTTTGTCGGCGGTGCGCTATCAGAGTGGATACGCGGCGACTATGTTATCGGCGATGCCACCCTGAACCGCTTCTTTGCCTTTCATGTCATCGCGCTGCCGCTGGTTCTGCTGGGTCTGGTGGCCGCTCATCTGGTGGCGCTGCATGAAGTCGGCTCCAACAATCCGGACGGCGTTGAAATCAAGAAGCTGAAAGGTGAAGACGGTCATCCGCTCGATGGCATTCCCTTCCATCCTTACTACACAGTAAAGGACATCCTGGGCGTGGTGGT
>JAJRDJ010000474.1 GCA_028678445.1 Methylococcaceae bacterium | reverse complement strand
TCAAGCCCTCTACTCGGGCCACAAAAACCAAGGACAAGCTGCCTGAAGTTCCCAAGCTGTGGCGGGTGAAACGACCCGAGACCAGTTGGGCGCTGCCTGCAGGGTGTGATTTCGGATAGGTGCAGCGGGATGGGTGTAATAACGCTCCGCTGCGTATGGTTCTCGATGAAGCGTGTCTCACGACGCGCTGTGTCTAACGGTGTTCCCGACGCCGCACGACCGCACTCGCGAGACGGTTTAATGCCTTCGGTGCCCAGTCCGTCCTGCGTCGACTCGTTCGGCGACAACCAGGTCGCCTCACGTCGCGCCACATTGACTTTACGGCCTTTCGGGAGGCCTTGCAGTCCGCCTCCAGACAACGCTATCGCGTGACCCTCCGGCGGACTGCCCGGTCCTGGGCCTACCCCGGGGCACGTCGGACTCGCTCGCTTTCGCATCGCTCCATGTCCTCCGGCTCTGTCCCGTTGGACTTCAGACCCCAATGGCAGCCAGTTAAGTAACAGAATTATTTTTTGTTACTTAGCGGGCTGGAAGTTTGGGTTCGAGGTGCAGTGGAACCGAAAACCGGGTTAGGCACGCCTGACCGCTGCGGATCAGGAGGATACTAGGTTCCCGATGGCGACCTACGACCGCCCGGTAGCGCCCGCCCACACTAACCCCCGAGCATAAACATGACGACCGAAGCTGGTCCCCATAACTCCGAAGCGGCCTTTGATCGCATTGCCGACGCCTTGGCAACCCTGGGCTATGTCGTCCTGACCGACTGTTTACCGGTCGCCTTGGGTGAAGCACTGCGCCAACGCCTCATCCCCGCGCTCGGCAGTCTCCAGCAGGCCGGGATTGGCCGAGGACGGCAACACACCCTGGCTGCGGCCATCCGTACGGATACGCTACGCTGGCTGCTCCCGGACAGCCCCGCAGAGTTCGGCTATCTGGCGTGGATGGAGCAATTGCGGTTAGGTTTGAACCGCCGTTTGTTGCTGGGCCTGTTCGACTACGAAGCCCATTTTGCCGTCTACGCCGCCGGGGGGCATTACCACCAGCATCTGGATGCCTTTCAGGGCGGTACTAATCGGGTGCTGTCCACGGTGTTTTATTTGAACCCGCACTGGTCGCCGGCCGACTGTGGTGAACTACGGATCCATGCCGCCACGGGCGATGCCCTATTGGCTACCGTCATGCCGGAATTCGGTACGCTGGTATTGTTCCTCAGCGCCAGCTTCCCCCACGAAGTCGCCATCACCCATCGCCCGCGTTACAGTATTGCGGGATGGTTTCGGGGGCGGTGAGGGTAACTGATGGCATCGACGGTGTTCAAATGGCCCTCCAAGATCTAAGTAACAAATTTATGTTGCTTAGCTATTGTCAAGGATAGCATCGGCAACACCTTTACAAAAGCCAGTTTCAACCTCTTTAATATCGGTTAATCCCCCATAGAAGCCGTGCCAAGCAAAAGTTTTTGTGACTTCATAGTTCGCCAAATATTCTTGAGTCGCCATATCAGAAAGCATGACATCGGCGTCAATATGAATTTGACCTAAACCATAAAATATGAAGCGCCCAAACGCATTGCCTTCATCATAGTTTTTGATGGCCACTAAAGCGTGCAGTGTGCTAGACCCGGGTGAAGCTTGATTGATGGCGGTAAAGCGGGTGGGCGATTGTTCTTTTACGGCCTTGATGATTTGGGAAGTTATCCTCGCTTTGTCGGCTTGACTCAGGCGGGCGGCAGCCTTGGAGTCAACAGCGATGTGCAAAGCCGCGTAATTAGAGAATTTATTCCCATTCAATGGGGTTAATAATTTATGCGAACCGGGTGCGCCAGCGCACCCAGCCAGAAAGCTGCCAAGCAACGCCAGTATGAAAAAGCATCGAATGTTCATTACGGTTCTTCCCATCAAGGCCCAGTGACCACATAGCTGCCAAAACGGCCATCTCTTCGATCGGAATGATCCGGCTCACTGACTGGCCTGGGCTGAGACGGGGCATGACGGTTGCATCCCCGTCTGGAAAACCGGAGGTAAACGCGGTGTCACGTGACCGGGAAGGCCTACCTCCCGGTCGGGGGAACGGGTTATTTAGCCGGGGCCGCAGGCGTATTGCCATGCGGCATGCCCGGCATGGCGCCAGCGGGTCCACCCTGTTGCATGCCCGGCATGGCGCCCATTCCCGGCATGCCACCGGCGGCCCCACCGTGCTGCATACCCGGCATACCGCCCTTCTGTTTCATCATGTCTTGCATGTGCTGCTGCATCATCTGAGGGTTTCCGCCCATTGCCGGAGGGGCAGCCGGTTTAGCGGCTTCTTCGGCATGGGCCGCCGACAGGCAAAACGCGGCGGTTAACAGGGCAGCGGTACCGGTGGTCTTGAGGATCATGGTGTTCTCCTTATGATGGGTCTGTTGCGGCGATGCGTATGGGGAATGGCCGGTGTTGTTTGCATTTACCAAGCGCCTTGGGCATGCACCGGGAAACTATAGTCCAAAAACGCGGGATGCGCTTTTTAAGTAGGGTTTATCCGGGCCTTTTTGACAGCCCCGTGTAACGCCCAAACTCGATTCAACCAGCCTGATCGACTCCAGTCTTGTGCTAGATGTGGTCGGGTACGGCCAGGATTCTCCTCGCCCAGAGACAGCCAGGTTTCAAGTTAACCCGCCAAATCCCCAAACCAAGCCGTACCGTGCTTTGCATACTTTCACAGCCGCTCTGCGAGGAACGATGAAAAGCTACCCTCAAAATGGTGCTTTCGTGGTTCTCTTGAACTTACTGGATACATCTCCCGATAGCGTGATGCTATCCGGGTGGAGGAGCATGACGGGCGCGCCGGGGGTCAACTTGAATTTCGCCAAATCCGCCCAAATCACATTCGGGCTGGTCGTCAATTCGAAGAAATAACGCTGGTTGGTGAGATCGGTGACCGTCCGGTACTCGGTGTTGTAGATGCCGAAGCCCTTATAGGGCGCGCCAAAGGGCACCGAAACATTGCGGGTGATGGCCAACACACCCGCCACGGCTTCACGCTCGGTCTTCGGTTCAGGCAGCATCGCCGAATAGTAGGCGGCCCGTTGAAAGCGGTCTCTCGGGTTAACGTTCCCTGGCAGTGGCATGGTGCTGCTGGGCTTGGAGAAGTCCTGTTGTTTGAGTAAGGCCAGCTGCTCGTCATAGGCCGGGTCGTTGGTCATGATCTTGTATTCACGACCATGATGCACGACTAGCTTGCCGCCGATGTACTCAATGATGGCGGAGTCACCGCTACCATCCTCGATAGCGAGGTGGACGGTCGTCTTGGTGCCGCGGGTCTCGGCCATGATGAATTGAACGTGATCGAGTAACGCGAGAGCCTCGGGGACGGTCGCGGCATTGTCCAGGAGATACTGTGCCCACAATCCAGCGTGGATGCCCGGCTTGCCAAGGTCTCGTGGTCCAAAATCTGCTGCGTTAAAAAACAGCATGTGCGCCGCCAAACCGCGCTCGTTGAACCCGTCGGCGGTGCCAACGCCGTAGATCGTGGTGACCAAACTGCCGTATTTCGTGGTCCAGGTGAGCGGGTTGTCTTTGACGACCTCATCCAGCCTGAGTCGGCCGCCATGGCGCTTGATACCACGCGGAAAAACGGTGAGGACAGGTTCCGTCGATTCCGGCCAGTCCATGCTCCGCCCAACCACCACGGCCAGCTTGTTGTCATTCCAGAGGATGCGGGAACACGCATCGGCGTATTGCCACGGAGTAAGCCCCACGGTTATGGCGGCAACTGCACCGGAAATGACTAGGCCAAGTTTACTGCTTTTCACTCTGAATTCTCCTTCCGAGATTGGCTGGGCGCAAGGCGTCATGCAGCATGGCAATCCTTGGCTGGCGTCACTTTAGGAAGCTGCCGAGCGACCGGACCCTGGCTTTGCTCTTCGGGGCGGGGGGAGCTTTCCCCCAGGGACCCAAAACCCAACTGCCAGAACCACCAGAACCCCCACCAGCTTCAGGAGGTTCCGGCAGTTCGGAATCGGGGGGCGGAGGTTGGCGAGGGGGGCGATGCGGCCTGCACGCTATTCCAGATTGGCGTGCCGTTCTTTCATCTGCTCTTC